>DBXU01000096.1:3684-11061 GCA_002310075.1 Bacteroidales bacterium UBA1204
ATGCTCTCGGCATCGAGGTGGTTGGTGGGCTCGTCGAGGAGCAGGATGTCGGGCTCTTGAAGCAACAGACGGCATAAGGCCACGCGGCGGCGTTCGCCTCCCGATAGGTTGCGCACAGGGGTGTCACCTTCGGGACAGTTGAGGGCGTCCATGGCGCGTTCCAGTTTGCTGTCGAGCTCCCAAGCATCGTGCTGTTCGATGAGTTCGGTGAGCTCACCTTGACGGGCAATCAACTTGTCGAAGTCGGCATCAGGTTCAGCGAACTTATTGTTGATTTCCTCGTATTCCTTGAGNNTTGAGGATGTCGACGATTTCCTGCACGCCTTCTTCTACCACCTGGCGGACGGTCTTGTTGTCGTCGAGCTGTGGCTCCTGGTCGAGCATGCCGACCGAATAGCCGGGCGAAAACACCACTTCGCCGTTATAGGATTTCTCCTTACCTGCGATGATGCGCAATAGGGTGGATTTGCCTGCGCCGTTGAGGCCTATGATGCCGATTTTGGCACCATAGAAGAAGGAGAGGTAGATATCTTTCAGGATCTGTCTTGATGGTGGGATGATCTTGCTTACACCTACCATTGAGAAGATGATTTTTTTGTCGTCAACTTGTGCCATAGTATTCCTCTGTTTCAATAAGGGTACAAAGATACAAAATGAAGAATCAATGTTTTACTATTTTCTTAACATCTGTCGTACCGTTATCCATCTGCACTTTTAACAAATAGATTCCTGCGGGCAATGACTCCAGGGAGATTTCAGCGGATGATCCATTATCAATGATATTAGAGGCACTGCATTGCCCTAAAACGTTGAACAGCTCCACTTGTTTCATGCCTTGGCCATTGATAAAAAGCCTGTCGGTGGCAGGATTTGGATAGAAGGTAAACAACCCTGCATTTTGATCCTCATCGACGTCGTCAGAGAAGAAATGGACATGGAACGTCAGCTGGGTGCCATTTTCATGGATGTCGGTGATCTCGAAGCTTGTCTCAGGCGTGCCGTCAGTGAGATAGGGATGCGGATTGGTGGACGGTCCGAACGAAGTGCGGCCTTCTGCCTGACAGAAATGCGCGTTGTAAAGTTGGCCATTTTGAATGTCGCTACTGCTACCAGGTCGGAAAATCCAGTACTGATGCGCTATGTTCTGGTTGTCGAAGAAAGCGTTGGCGAACATTCCGCTGTAATCAAGCGGGACAGTGTCGTTCCAACGTGCTGCAATAAGTCCGCAACCAGGGACTCCGACATCAAAAAGATCAAGGTATCTGCGATATTCAAAAACGAACCATTGCGTGGAATCGATGGCCGACTTGATATAATAGCAGTTTTGCGATTGGCTTGAACCAACGCTGTTGAGGGTGTAGTCGCCATCTTCGGTGATTTGTATCGGGTCATCGCACACATGCAGGACTTTACTCTTATAAATCGCCGCAGTGTGATTGGGGTAAGAATTGTCTTCCATCATGTCCCAACTTCCAGCCGGTCGCACATTGGTATAATTGACATAATGGTAAAGGTCGGGCAAATCCAGCGAATGTCCCATCTCGTGGCGGAAGACATTCGCTGTGAAATATTGTGGAGAGCCTTCAAATTCAAGGTTAAACGTGTTGGGAAGGACGCCATTCACTGTCACGGGATGGTCGATAGAGTCGTGTGGGAAATACTCCATGTGGGGCCAGAGGATGGAAGCCCATGCGCCCGTACCGCCTTTCACGACGAAACTCACATTGTCGATAAAACCGTCGCCGTCGCCGTCAAGCGTCACGTTGTCATCAACGAGGTTGTTTTCATCGACATATTGGAAAGCACGTGCCAACAGCTCGGCCTCACGACGGCTGATTCCAATAAATGGATTTTCACCAGTGTATCCTATGGGATTCGAGGGGCTGTACGGCTCGAAATAGCCACGAGGCATCTCGTCCTGATATGATATTATCTGGTTGTTCTGTATATTGTTGGTGTACACTGTGTTATAGCTGATATGGCCATACGTCAGTGCATCGTAGAAATTAGCGATGCTGAGGTAGCCAGGGGTCTTGCCGTTGAACATGGAGTCGATTGACGGGAAGTCGTGTGTAATCTCCTCGTCATCGGCAAAACGCATGAAAATCACGAGGTTGGTAAGGTCTCTGTCGATAATTTGAGCCTTCATAGTCATTGATGAAAACAACATCAATACTGACATAATTGTAAATAGTTTCTTCATAAGTGTTGTTTTAAGTGTTGTTTTAGTTTGCGTTTGTAATATGATTCTAAAAGAGACAAATTCTCCGCATTTCTTCTTCCAGCTTTTCCGTCGCCTTCCCCCAGTCGTAAACGCGGTTGGTGAAATCGAATCCTGCTTGGGCGATGTGGTCGGCCTTTTCCTTGTCGGTCAGTAGAGTGATGATGTGTTGTGCCAGTGTTTCGGCCTTGTCTCCTACCAAGATCTCTTCATCAGGCTTCGCGCCTAGAGAGGCGTTGGCCAAGGGAGAAGTGATGGCAGGTAGGCGCATCGACATGGCCTCCAGCAGTTTGTTTTGCAAGCCTGTTCCTATGCGCATGGGGGCGATGAAGATGCGGCTCTCGGCATAGGCGTCTCGGATGTCGTCGAGCCAACCGCTGACGATGATGCGTGATGAAGCGGCTTTCTTTACCTTGGGGTCGGGGGTGGCTCCTGCAATGTAGAGTTTGGTTTCGGGGAGCGTCTTCCAAACGATGGGCATGATTTCATTGGCCAGATATTCTACGGCATTCACATTGGGCGGGTAGCTCATGTTGCCGGTGAAGACGAGGTCGTATTTCTTTTCTTTTTCTTGAGGCTTGAAATAATCGTGGTCCACGCCATTGGGTACGATGAGGATTTCGTCGCGTTTCTCGTGGGGGAACAAAGCTCGGTCAGGTTCGCTGATGATGCTGCGCACGTCGAAGTCGTTGAAGATGGCGGCTTCGTATCGTTTCAGGCGACGGTACTCCATATCGTAAATAGGTCGCGTGACAGGCGAAGCAATATCGGCGCGGCGTTTCATACCATAGGAGAAAATGTCCTGGTAGTCAAGGGCTTTTGGGATGCTTTTATGGCGGATGTATTCGGCTACGCGCAACAGCTGTCCGAAGAGCATGTCGGGTTTGTGCTTGGTGATAAGCATGTCGATTCTCTTGGCTGCCTTTCGGTTGTAGAAATAGCCGCATTGCAAAGGTAGGCCTTTGAAAAAGGCGCGGACAAGACCCAAAAGAATCTGGGCTTTGTTGATGCTGATGAAGCTAATGGACTGACAATAAGGTTGCAAGGCATGGAAAGCGTCCTGTTCGCTGACTTTTGTATTGTCGTTCAACGCACAAAGGACAATCTCGTTGTGTTTGGCGAGTTGTTTTATTTGGTTAAAAGCCCTCAGTTTGTCGCCTTTTTCGAGCGGGTAGGGGATGCGAGGCAGGAGTACGAATATCTTCATCTCAAAACCAATTGGGGAACAAAGATAGTAAACTATAGGAAACTAATCCTACTTCCAGGTTTAATTTGCTCATAAAACATCAGCAGCCTTGCGATAATCTTACGGTTATCGTAGGTGTCTTCAACAAGTTTCCGCGCGGCTTCACCGATTTTGACCGCAATCTGTGGGTTTTCGTTGAGGCTCCGGACGGCTTCCACCATCTTGGCCTTGTTTTCTGCAATGATGATGTTGACTTCTTCGTCATACAAGATGCCTTCGGCACCGACACGGGTGGTGATGACGGTCTTGCCCATGGCCATCGACTCGATGATCTTGATGCGGAGGCCGCTGCCTGAGAGCAGGGGCACGATGGCCACATCGTGGTTGGCGACGAATTCCTTGGCGTCGGGAACCTCGCCGATGACATCGATATGGGGGTTTTTCATGGCAGTGAGCCATTCAGGCATGTTGCGGCCGGCAAGGTGATAGACGAAGTCGGGCACCTTTTCTATGGTTTTGGGAAGCACCTCGTCGATGAACCATCGGATGCCTTCCTCGTTGGGCATCCAGTTCATGGAGCCTATGTGGTAGAACTTTGGTTTGCCTTCAATATCGTAATTCGGCGTAAACTCTTCGGGATAGACGCCATACGGAATGTCGATGATGGGCTTGGAACAATACTTTCTGAAGAAAGCGGCGTCCTTTCGTGTGATGGCGGCGATGCCGTCGACGGTTTCAAGGGCGTTCAACTCATATTCTTTCAAGGTACGGGCCAAGTGGTTGATATACCAACGTTTGGCGAAGAAACGGGTCTCTTTGGCGATACGTTCCCAAATTTTATGTTCCACATTATGGGCACGTAAGACAATCATGGCCTTGGAGTGGGCGCGGATGCAATCTACATAGGGAGTCATGTACAGCATCTCAAGCTGTACCACGTCGAATTGCTCTTTTTTGAGTAGCTCTTCAAGTCGATTGCTGAAGTCCTTTGATATGAAACGCTCCACATGGTATGACTTTTTCGTGAACAGGTTGAAGAACGCTTTCAGCGGCCTCACACTAAGGTCGACTGGGATGAGCTCGATGCCCGTCTTGCGCTTGTAGTCATCAGGGATGTCGGCCTCAGTGACTTTAAACTTGGGGTCGTTGATGGCTAGCACCTTGATTTGATGGCCTGCTTCGAGCAGCCCGGTGATGATGCTGTTCATGGCCATGGGTCCTCCTTCGGAGGCGGGATATGGAGGTTTGTTGCAAAGGAGTAATATTCTCATGATACGAAGATGTTAGTTGTTTGGTTCGTGCTTTTCGGCAATCTCGGGTTCCTTGGGTTTGAAAAGCCTTTGGAAGGTTTTTTTCCAGCTGTCGCCGTCAAGCAGGCTGGAATCGCTGGTGGCCTTGAAGGTGAGGAAAAGGCCGATGGGCAACAACACCAACGACGAGCCCCAAACGCCCAAGAACATGCTGAAGTTGCTGTAGACGGCCATGCGCTCGCCCACAGTGGAAAGAATGTAATAAACCACAAAGAAAAGCACTGAGATGACCACGGGTAATCCCAGTCCGCCTTTGCGGATGATGCTACCCAAAGGTGCTCCTATGAAAAAGAAGATAAGGCAGGCGATGCTGAGCGTGAATTTCTTATGCCATTCTTTTTTGTGCTTCTTGATGTTCTCGATTTGTGATTGCTGGTCGATTTTGTTGAAGGCGGCGTTGTCTTTGGCATTTTGGGCACTGGCAATGGCCATGTCCCTGATGGCCTGCCGTTGTTCGCCGCTATAGTTGTCGAGTAATGGCCATGTGAGCGTGCGGGGGTGGGCAACGATGCTGTCGGCATTAGCTTGTTGCAGTTTTATGTCAGGGTTGCCGGAGCTTAGGCTGCTGTAGTTGGACCAACGGTGGGAGAAACTCTTTGCATAGGATGTCTGTCTTGTTTCATACCGTCGTTGCAAGGAGTCGAGCGAACGGGAAAGCTGCCGTATGTTCATCATCTGTTGGTATGACTTGTACATCTCCTCGTTGGAGCGGGTCATGTCGAAGTCTTTCAGACTGAACTTGATCTGTTCCTGCTTGAATGACATCCTTTCGAAAGGGCGCGTTTTCTTGTAGTCTTCAACATTTGTGATGTCGGTGTAGTTGTAACCATTGTACAGGGTGAAGAGGATGTTACGCTGGTTCGGGCTGAGTGCCATCATGCCTGAGTCGGCCGACATGATTTTCGTGTTGCCCATGCGGTCGGAATGGTCGTAGATCTTCACGCCATAGATGTGACTGCCGTCTTCGCCTTTTTTGTCCACATAGATGACATAATCGGAAAGGTCGCGGTAAAACACGCCTTCCTTGATGTTGAAAGCGAGTTTCTTGCGCTGCACGTCAAACAAAAGGGTCTTGCCTTTCAGGTTGGCGACCGGAATCACGCTATTGGAAAAGATGAAGGCCAGACCGCTGAGCAACAATGAGAAGAACATCAAGGGGCGCATGACCTTCCACATGGAGATGCCGGAAGCTTTCATGGCTACCAGTTCGTAATGCTCGCCGAAGTTGCCAAAACACATCAGGGATGCCAACAGCAAGGCCAAAGGCAAGGCCATAGGGACAAAAGTGATGGACATGTAGAAGAACAATTCCCCTAAGACCTTCAATTCTAATCCTTTACCGACAAGGTCGTCGACATACAGCCATAGAAATTGCATGAGCAGGATGAAGATCACGATAAAGAACGTGAACAAGAAAGTGCCCAGAAAGGATTTGACGATATAGCGGTAAAGTTTCTTCACAATTGTAATAACGCTGCAAATTTAGAAAAATTCTATCTTTGCAGAAAAAATCACAAAGAAGTTAGTCATGGAAAACAAGGATTTTTTCAAAGGGGTCAATCTGGCCATCACGGTGAGCGCCAAGGATGGCGAGATTCTTTATCAAAACGACAGTTCCATCGAGGTGAACGGCGATGCTCGAGGCCGCGACTTGATGAAATGCCATAACGAACGTTCGCAGCAGATCATCCGACATCTTTTGGACGATGCCGCCACCAATGTCTACACGATTTCGAAGAAGGGTAAGAAGAAATTGATCTATCAGACACCTTGGTATGAGGATGATGCCAAGCAGGTGGTTGGAGGGCTTGTCGAGTTTTCCATCATCCTGCCCGAGGAGATGCCGCATTATGACCGCGGATAAAGAAAAAAGGGCGCCGGTTGGCGCCCTTTTTTCTGTTCAAGTGACTTTATTTCGTCACAAGGTTGTAGGTGTCTTGCGCTATGACGAATTCTTCGTCTGTCGGGTACACCACTACGGTGACCTTTGAGTTGGGCGTGGAGATGACGCCGGCATCGCCGATGGTCTCCTTGTTCAGCTGACGGTCGTATTCGATGCCGAGGCCTTCCATGTTTTCAAGGATGGCTTCGCGCATGAACCAGGCGTTCTCGCCGATGCCGCCTGTCATGACGATAATGTCGGCGCCGTTCATCACGGCCATGTAGGCTCCGATGTATTTCTTCACACGGTGGGCGAACATGTTGAAGGCATAGGTGCAGCGTTCGTCACCTTCTTCCTTGGCGGCGCGCACGTCGCGCATGTCTTGTTTGCCTCCGGTGATGCCCACGAGGCCCGATTTCTTATTGACCAGCGTGTTCATCTCTTTGGTGGTATAGCCTTCCTTATCCATGATGTACATGAAAGCGCCCAGGTCGAGGTCGCCAGTGCGGCTACCCATGACGAGGCCTTCCACGGGAGTGAAGCCCATCGAGGTCTCCACTGACTTGCCGTATTCGACAGCTGCGATGGAGGCGCCGCTTCCGAGGTGGCAGGTCACAATCTTCGACTTCTTCCAGTCTTTGCCTACGAAGGCAGCGGCCTTCTCGGCCACGTATTTGTGGCTTGTGCCATGGAAACCGTAACGGCGCACACGGTATTTGTCATAGTACTCGTAAGGCACAGCATAGAGGTATGCCTCAGGCGGCATGGTGCTGTGGAA
>DBXU01000081.1:0-162 GCA_002310075.1 Bacteroidales bacterium UBA1204
AAGGTTTCTTCGCCATGCTGGAAGATGGTAACGGAGAGCCCTATATCCCGCTGTGGGAGTCAGAGGCGTTGGCTTCCAAGGCCGCCCAAGGCGACTGGGAAGGCTATACGGTGACCGACATGGGTTTCTCGGAATTGCATCAATGGCTGAAAGAACTGGCTG
>DBXU01000081.1:218-3059 GCA_002310075.1 Bacteroidales bacterium UBA1204
TTCCTATAAGTTCAGAAACTGGCTGAAGCCTTACGACGACCATTCCTACAAGGAGAAGGACGATGAGGATGCCGATGACGATTTCGATTATGGCGACGGTTGGGCGCAACCGTGGTCTTAATTGAGAGTTTAGAGACGCGCTTCGGGTCATTGCGAGGAACGAAGCAATCTAGAGATAGGGTTGACATATAGATTGTTAAGCGTTACGAAGTCAAAAAACGAATAACAAATGAAAAGCAAGCTGTTTGGTGTACTGTTACTGATTGAGGCGGCGGCACTTTTGCTGACCTCGGCAGTGGCTTTGCACTATCAGCGTGTGGCCGGGGAGACCGATGCCCGCTGTTTTCTCCTGACCGCTGCTATCACTGGCGCGGTGGGCTTGTTGCTTTACAACATCGGGAACATGAGCAAACACGGCACTTTGCAAATCCGTGATACCTTTATGGTCGTGGCCTTGTCTTGGATATTGTTCTCGTTGTTTGGGATGCTCCCATTTTTGATGTACGGCACTGTCGATAACGTCACGGATGCCTTCTTCGAGACCATGTCGGGCTTCTCGACTACGGGAGCCACCATCCTCAGCAACATCGACCAGCAACCGCATGGCATCCTATTTTGGCGAAGCATCACACAATGGATGGGCGGTTTGGGTGTTGTGGTGTTCACCTTGGCTTTTCTTCCTTCGGTGGCCAAAGGCTCTAAAAAGGTCTCACTCTTTGCCGCCGAGGCACCAGGCTTGAGCGTAGAGAAGCTGGCTCCGACCATGGGTGCCACTTCGCGCTTGCTATGGATTATCTACATAGCGCTGACGTTACTGTGTGCCATTTTGTACCATTTGGGGCCTATGAACAAGTTCGATGCTGTGTGCCATGCCTTTACGACCATTGCCACAGGCGGTTTCAGTACCCATCAGGCCAGCATTGGGTATTTCCATTCCAACTATATCGAGTGCGTTTGTATCGTATTTATGCTGATGTCGGGCATCAACTTCGCGATGTACCATTTTTTGTTCAACCGCCGTTTTGATGTTATTAGGCGGAATGAAGAGCTGCATTGGTATCTGATAGCCATTCTCGTTTTCACCTTGCTGTTTATGGGACGATTTTATTATGCCCCACATTTCGATATCATCACGGATGAGCAACTGGCCTCGCATCCCCATACGTGGTGGGAACGCATCCGCACCTCGATGTTCCATGTGGTGGCGTTGTTGTCGAACACGGGCTTCCAAGGTAGTAACTACGATTACGACCTTTGGGGTCGTCTTTTCCTCATCCCGACGGTGGTATTGATGATTGTGGGCGGTTGTGCAGGTTCCACAAGCGGTGGCATCAAAATGGTGCGCGTCATCGTATTGCTCAAGTATATTAGGAAGACTGTCAACGAGTTGATACACTCGTCGAGCATGTACACCGTCAAAATTTCGGGTCAGATTGTGGAAGACCTAAGTTTGAANNAATTACAACTATGACTCTTGGGGCCGGCTCTTCCTCATCCCGACGGTGGTCATGATGATCGTGGGTGGCTGCGCAGGCTCCACCAGCGGTGGCGTCAAGATGGTGCGTGTCATCGTGCTTTTCAAGTACATCAAGAAGACGGTCAACGAGATGATCCATTCATCGAGCATGTACACCATCAAGATTTCGGGTCAAATCGTGGAAGACCTCAGTTTGAAGCGTGTGCTCTCGTTTTTCTCCTTGTTCCTCATCGTCTTCATGCTTAATGTGGTGTGTCTTTCGGCCGCAGGCATGAGCCTTGAAGAAGGCGCCATCTCTTTCCTGACCTGTTTCAGCAACTACGGCCCTGGCACGGGCATCACGGGGCCGAGTGGCACTTTCGATGCCATCCCCAACGCTGCCAAATGGATCCTGTCTTTCGATATGATGGTGGGCCGTCTTGAAATCTACACCGTCCTGCTGTTATTTACTCGGAGTTTCTGGCGGGCAAAGTAATTTTATCTCAGATACTTGAAGTAAAAGAAAAATCCGATGGCCACTGCGCATATCGTGACTATTGCCCCGAGAAGGAGGTAATAAAGTGCAATTGTCAGTGTGCTGCGCCAAACAGTCTTGATCGTGCTGAACCCCATCATCTTCCTGAAACAAGCGGTCAAGGCAATGATGATGGCAATCGGCTCATAGAATGTCATTTTTCCATAAAAGTGGGGCGAGATGGGGTAGATGAGGTTGACGACGCAACGGTATAACACCAATATCACCATCGCATAGACTATGGCGACAATGTATTCGGCATGGTTATAGCGTTTGCGGTTTTCCTTGCCATAACACTTCCTTGCCGCAACAACGAACAAAGGCAAAGTGAGCATGTAGCAAAGCGTGTAATGGTTGAGGTAGAAGTGATACCCATTGACAGCGAGTTGAGCCCCTTTTTGAAGCATCTGCTTTGCTGCAGTGGAGTTGTTGTTGATTTCCGTAGTCTTTTCACCCACTTTCACGGTGAGTTCTGTATCTATGTCCTCTGGCAGATTGTCTATTTCTATGTTTTTGGTACCCGTTGCGGTGAAGATCAGGACATAAAGTGTCAGCGCCAGGAACAGCGTTGGGAAAGGCGAGACGTATTTGCGGCGTTTTCCTTCAAGAATCTCGACAATCATTTTGCCGGGTCGTGAGAACAGGTTCTTGATGGTGTACCCGATGCCGCCGTCCCTGCCTAACACGGCCGATAGGAGATTGCTCCAGATGAATCGCAGGGTGAACCGACTTGTTTTGGCATCTTGTCCGCATTCAGGACAGAAATTTCCCTCGAATTCAGTGCCACAGTTGAGGCATTTTGTTGTCTTCACTTCAATCTGGTCCTCGGCCTGAATTTCAGTTTGCGTCT
>DBXU01000137.1:0-11900 GCA_002310075.1 Bacteroidales bacterium UBA1204
GTCGATCTTCTTGGGGTTGTACATCAAGATGGTCTTGGCCGAGTGGTTGATGAAGTCGAGAAACTTGTCGAGGTCCATGGCGAGGGCATTCATGTCCTCGCGGTCGAAGGGCGTGACGAAAGCCTCGTTAAGC
Source organism: Bacteroidales bacterium UBA1204 (assembly GCA_002310075.1). Next base: position 134 of record DBXU01000137.1, read on the forward strand.
TCGATGTAGAACTCACGCAGCAGCTCGTCGCCGGTGGTCTCCTGTTTCTTGATCATGCGGGTGAGCAGCTTGCGTTCCTCGGGGTCGTCGCTCTTGACCAGCTCCTTGAGGTATTTGGCGGCAACCTGTGCCGTCTCCGCCTGCTTGGCATAGGTGGGGAAGAAGTGCTTCTCGCGGCTGCTTCTTCCAGTAAAAAGGTTGTTCAGTGCCATTGGTTAAATGGGTTTGAAATCGTTATATGGGTTGCGCCGAACGCAAAACAATCCAGCGTAGTTAATTTTGGGGCAAAGATAAGGATTCTTTTGAATTCTTTTCTTCCCCACCCAATAAAAAACGTATTTTTGCAACCATAATTAGAATAGCATGCGTAGTATGAAGAATCTTCTGGCCGTCGCTCTCCTGTTTGTTGCTATGACGGCTCAGGCGCAAGAGGTTGGACTTTGGAATAAGGTCAACGCCTTCCTGACCAAGCCTGCCGTGGTCGATACGGCATTCGTTTATCAGCCTAAGGCGTGCTTTTCATTGGGTTTGTTCAGCACAGCACAGAAAGCGGGATTCGACGTGGATGTCAATTTCAAAGTGAAATACGCTGACGGCACCATCTTGCCTTGTGTGTCGACTTATAGCCTCTCGGAGGATCTGTGCAAGAAGGTCGGCCTTGACTTGGGCTACGGCAATGTAGGATTTGGCTACGGTTTGGAGGTGGGTCCACGAAGTGCCCAAAAGAAACGTTCTTTGGGTCTGAACGTAAAGGGGAAATCGTGGGGTGTACACGTCGAATACTTTAGTATCAGCAATCCTTTTACCACAGGCATAGTGATAGGAGAGGCTGGGAGCCCTGACTATTGGGAAGACCAATGGACCACAGAAGAAAACGCCTTGCTGAAGAATATCACCGTCGACGGTTACTATGTCTTCAATAACAAACGCTTCGCCTATCCGGCGGCTTATAAGATAGGGCTGGTTCAACGTCACACGGCAGGCTCGTGGCTGGTCACCGCACGTTATATGCAAGGCAGCTTGTACAACAGCCCCGAGGCAGCTCTTGACACCTATAACCTTCTTGACTGCTTTTCCACCTTACAGGCCTCGGTAGGTGGCGGCTACTCGGTCAATTTCGTTTTATGGCATAAAGATCCGACGGGCTTGCGCGACCATGGGCTGCGTAATGTCACCCTCAACTTGACGGCTATGCCGGTGATTACTTTAGCCAACTATCTGAAGACCACCTCTTATGCATACGATGTGGAAGGCCACCATACGGGGGACAGGATCTCAAAAGTGTGGTGCTACCCCATGCCTAACTATATCGGTAGCGCAGCTGCCAGCTTGACTTGGGACCGTTTGTTCTTTTCGACGCAGTTTACCTACAACCGCTTTTATTTCCGTAGTCGTGATGTTGTTGATGTCAGCCAGCTGAATGTGCCTGATTACGTGGATGACATCGGATTCCGCGGCGTCTTCCACGATTGGATGCTGAAAGGAATGTTGGTGTATCGGTTTTGAGACCGAAGATATTGTTGCTGATCCAGGATTAGGGTTTTGACGCCACCCCACAGAGGTGGAATAAGACGCGGGCGCCGACGTTGCCGTCCCACTCTCCGCTTTCGGGTGAGGGCGAGACCTCGCAGAGGTCGAAGCCGATGATGTCCTTGCCAGCCTCGCGGATGCGGTTGAGGAGATACATCAGTTCCTCATACTCTAGGCCTCCCGGCACAGGCGTGCCCGTGTTGGGGCAGAGCTTCGGGTCGAGGGCGTCGATGTCAATGGAGAGGTATACCTTGTTAGGCAAGGCAGCCACCATCTCGTCTACAATGCTTTTCCATGTCGCACCTTCGTACATGCGGCGGCGGCAGTCGCGGTCGAAGAAGATCTTTATCCTATTGGGTTGGCTCTCGGCCAAAGCCTTCTCCTGATGGCAGTAGTCGCGGATGCCGACTTGCACAAGCTTCTTCACGTTGTTGAATTTCAACGTGTTGTAGAAGATGGAAGCGTGCGAGTATTTGAATCCTTCGAAAGCCTCGCGCAGGTCGCAGTGGGCGTCGGCATGCAGGATGCCGTATTCCATCCCGATAGAATTAAGGTATTGATGGTAGGCGAGGGGACAGCTGTGGTCGCCGCCCAACAGGCCGACCACCTTGCCTTGCGCCCTCCAGTAGGCGATGCGTTCGCGCAGCCAAGCGTTCTTTTTCTCGGTGGCATCTTCAATCATCTCATACATCATCGCGTAGGCCTTCGGGTCGTCGTCGACGGTGCCTTCATACAACGCGTTGATGATGTCGTCGCTGATGGGTGCCATCTTATCGTGGAGCTCGCGGAGCTCGGTCGGAAACTCATCCATCCATATGCCTTTCTGCCAGAGGTCGGGGTANNNAGAGGTCGACCTGCAAGGAGGCCTCCCTGACGGTTTCAGGTCCGTCAACGGTTCCACGGTTGTAGCTCGTGGTGAGCTCCCATTCGACGGGTATGATGATGATTTGTGCCTCTTCGGCAGAGCAAGGAAGGCCGTAGATGCCTGAATCGGCGACGGCGGCTGCATTGGGGTCAAAAGTGTTTTCCATCGTTGATAAATTTGGCACACAAAATTAAAGAAAAAACGAATAAATAATTACTTTTGCGACCAAATTGATTCGGTATGGACTTGTTTTCCTGTCTTTCTCCCTTTGTTTTCTGCAGCTTTGCCTCTGGCAGTAGCGGTAACTGCTATTATGTGGGGAAACAGGATGAAGGCCTGCTTGTCGACGTGGGCATCAGTGCGAAATATGTTCTTAAGTACCTGACCAAAAATGACTTACCACTTTCCAGCATCAAGGCGATTTTGATCACCCACGACCATATCGACCATGTGAAAGGCCTTGAGGCGCTTACAAAACAGAGGCCCATTCCGATTTTTGCCCATTCCGACTGCCTTCAGGGAATCAGGGAAGGACGCGCCACACAACTCGTGGATACGGCGCTGTTTCATGAGATAGAGCCGATGCAGGATCTCGAGATCTGTGGTATCCACATCAAGCCGTTTCCCGTGATGCATGACGGGCGTGGAGCTATGGGTTATTATTTTGAATATGAGGGTCATACGTTGACGATTGCCACAGATATCGGGATGTTGGACAAGGTGGTGAAGGACCAGATCCGTAAGGCGGAGAATATCGTCATCGAGTCGAACTATGACGTGGAAATGTTGGAGAAGGGCTCGTACCCCTTTATTTTGAAGCAACGCATCTCGGGGCCTTTCGGACATCTTAGCAATGTGGAATCGGCCCGGTTTGTTGCAGAGATCTACCATCCTCTCATTAAGAACATCATGTTGTGCCACCTGAGCGAGAACAACAACACGCCAGAGTTGGCTCTGCAGTGTCTTTACAAGCAATTGAAAGCAAAGCATGTGCACCTCGACCCAAGCACATCCATATTCCCATTGCCCAGGCACAAATCCACGGGTTTCATCTATCTTTAGGCTCCACATCTTTCCACAAAACACAAAACGAGCTGTAGAATTCCACAATTTTCCACACTAGTAATAATTGTGGAAATAATTATAATTGATTGATATATAATATGATAAATCCATCACGTTATTTCGGCATGGATTCTGCATGAAGAATTACTGCTTTAAAAAATGAATCATCATGCAACGTAGAATCGCTTTATTATCCCTGTCTTTATTGGTTATTGCCTTCGCATCTTGTGATGTGGAAAGGTCGGAAAAGTATCAAACCCTTTTGGCCGAGCGTGATTCCTTATATACGGAAGCTGTCGCTGCCAAGGGAGGCTTCGATGATGCCTTGAACACCATCAACGAAATTGAGAATGCGCTTGAGTCGGTGCGTGCCGCCGAAAACATCATCATGGTTGAGAACCAAGAGGGCAACACCAACAAGGCTGTTTCGCAAATCAATGCCATTCAGCAGACCTTGGAAGAAAACAAGGCCAAGATCAACGATCTTGAGAAAAGCCTGGCCGAGCAAGGTTCCAAGTCGAAGGCTTTGGCCCAGACCGTGAATCGCCTGAAGACCCAACTGGAAGAGAAAGATAATTACATTACCTCTTTGAAGAATGAGTTGCAGCAAAGCCGTAATCAGATTGAGGAATTGAACACCCAGGTCTCCGAAATGAACGAAAACATCACTTCGTTGAACGACAATATCGAAAACCTGAATGTCCAAAACGCTGTGCAACAGGAGACCATTCAAAACCAAGATGCTGCATTGAACACGGTATGGGTGAGCATCGCCACCTTGCAGGTGCTGAAGGACAAGGGCATCGTCACCAAGGGCGGCCTCTTCCAAAGCAGTGCCATCTCGAAGGAAGGTCTCGACAAGCAACAGTTCATGCAAGCTGACAAACGTCAACTGACCACCATCCCGTTGAATACCAAAAAAGCAAATATCATGACAACACACCCCGAAAGCAGCTATAATATCACCGAGAATGAAGACGGCGCCTTGGTGCTTAACATTCTCGACAAGGATGCTTTCTGGAGTATCTCAAATTATTTGGTTGTTTCCATCAAATAAATTTCTGCTCGTTTTCAATTTTTTGAAATAGCCTCACTTCTCCCCGTTGTGAGGCTTTTTTCATGTTATTTTTTTGTGATTCATTGAAAATTGTTCTATTTTTGCAGTCATGAATACCAAGATACTCATCGTTGAGGACGATGCCTCTTTTGGCTTGATGATCAAGACTTGGCTGAACAAGAACGGCTATGAGGCGGTGCTGTCCACTCATTACGAGCAGGCCAAGGCTGAGCTGGGCACGGGCGACTATAGCTTGATCCTTACCGATTTGCGCTTGCCCGATGGCGATGGTATCCTGCTGATGACCTGGGTGAGGGAGAAGATGAAGAGCAAAATCCCGATCATTGTGATGACAGGCTATGCTGAAGTGCAGACGGCAGTATCGGCAATGAAACTGGGTGCTTTCGACTACTTGAAGAAACCCATCAACCCAAGTGTCTTGGAAGAAAAAATCTCGGCAGCCTTGGCTTCTACAGACGAAGAGTCAACGGAAGCCTTCGCCCCTCCGCAAAAACGCTGGGTGAAAGGCAACAGCCCGGTGATGCAGCGCCTTTACAAACATGTGGAATTGGTGGCCCCCACCAAGTTCTCTGTCCTGATATTGGGAGAAAGCGGTACCGGTAAGGAGTACATCGCCCGTATGATCCATGACCACAGCCTCAATAAAGAAGGCCCGTTTATCCCCGTTGACTGTGGAAGCTTGTCGAAAGAGCTGGCACCCAGTGAATTGTTTGGCCATTTGAAAGGCTCTTTCACTTCGGCTATTGCCGACAAGAAAGGGGTCTTCGAACAGGCCAAGGGCGGCACGGTGTTTCTCGATGAGGTTGGCAACCTGCCTTATGAGGTCCAGATGCAGTTGCTTCGAGCCCTACAAGAGCAGAAGGTGCGTCCGGTGGGCTCTGCCACCGACATCCATGTCGACGTGCGTATCATAGCGGCAACCAACGAAAACCTCGAACAGGCCATCGAAGAGGGCCGTTTCCGTCAGGATCTTTACCATCGTATCAACGAGTTTGCCATCGAGGTGCCACCCCTGCGTGATCGCCTAGAGGATTTCGAGGAGCTTACGACCTTTTTCATCAATCAGGCCAACGACGAGCTTGGAAAGAACGTGAAAGGCATCGACGAGGCAGCCTTGGAGCGTTTGAAGTCGCAAAAATGGAACGGCAACCTCCGCGAACTACGCAATGTGGTTCGTCGTTGCGTGCTCTTCGCCGAGGGCGAAAACATTGAGTTGGACGACCTGCCGGTGTTCACCATGCCGCTTAAAAGAGTGTCTGTGGTTGCCGAAGAAGACGATTGGGCTTTGCGTCCTGACCACGAGAAGGAACAAATCGAAGCCGCCTTGCAGAAGGCTAGGGGCAACAAGACCGTTGCAGCCAAGTTGCTGCAAATCGACCGTAAGACTTTATACAATAAGATGCATCTCTATGGAATAGAGCTTTAAGCCTATTCGATTCCATATTTTTCTGCCAACAAATCAAGCAATTCATCCGCCTGGCTCATGAATTGTGTGGCATCTTCTTTCCAATTCGGATAGCTTTCCTCTGTGTCGCCCTTGCCGCGCATGCCATTCATCTTCGACAGGAAGGTGGTGTCGCGTTCCAATTGGGTAAACATGGGCAACATCTTGTGGCAGAGTGCCTGCATCTCAATGAAGTCGGAGGCTTCAATCAACGCGTTCATGGTCATCAAGTCGTCAGAGGTCGATTTCACAAAGACGCTGAGAATGTCGGTCATGGAAGGACGGTCGTTGCCCATCATCTCGCTGAAACTAGGGAAGTCGGGGAAGGCGATTTCCTGTTCCGATTCTGCCACGGCAACGCTGCCGAAAAGGCTTTCGAGTTGCTTGAGGTTGAATGGTTTTTGCAGGAATCCGTCAAAGCCTTCTTCCTTGGCGATTTCGTTGGAGTATTCGATGCGAGCGGTCATCAAGATGACAGGTTTGTCAGGGTCGGCTTCCTTGAACATATGCAGGATGTCGTTGCCCGTCAAAGCGCCCATCTCGCGGTCGGTAAGAACGTAGTCATAGTCATGGATTTGCGCTATGGCGCTTTCGATGTCGTTCTTAGACCTGCATGCAATGGCTTGATGGCCAAGGCGGTGCAGCATGGTGTCGATGACGGACAGTAATGTATTATCATCGTCAATGACTAAGATGTTGAGGCTCTTCTTCTTGTCACAATTTACTTCACCATCTTCTTCAATAGGTTTTTCTACGTTACCAACGGGTATTCTGACCTCGAAGTGGGTGCCTTTGCCTACTTCGGATTCGATGTGGATCTCACCGCCAAGGAGGTCGACAAGACCTTTTACCACGGACATACCGTAACCACTACCTTCGGCAAATTGATTATAGGTCTCGATGCGCACAAATGGCTTGAAGACGTCTTCAAGTTTGTCTGGCGGAATACCCACACCTGTATCGGTGATGTCGAAAACCACCAGATTGCGCCCAATGCGGGCTTTGAAGCAAACGCTTCCTTCCAAGGTGTATTTGATGCCGTTGGAGATGATATTGCTTAGTATCTGCTTGATCTTCAATCGGTCAGATAGGATGAAGGAATCTTCTTCCATGTCTGGCTCATAGACAAAGTCTAGGTTTTTGTGCTTGGCGATGGGTCGGAACATCTCGGCGGTTTCGTCGCAGATTTGTCTTAGGTTGAATGACTCATTGCGGATTTGTAGTTTGCCTTGTTCCAAGCTGGAATACTCGAGCAAGTTGTTCAACAGGTTGAGGATGTGGTCGGCGGATTGCTGTATCGAACTGAATTCTTTTTCGTTGCCAGTTTTGTCCATGAGTTCCACATTGCCAAGGATGGAACTCAATGGGGTTTTGATGTCATGCGATACCGACAGCAACAGCTTGTGACGGCTTTCCATGATCTCCTCGGTTTTTTTCTTGGCTTCTTCTGCAGCTTGACGCGCGCGGTGTCCTTTATTTACGTCGCTGATAATCAATATGATGAATATTACTATCAGGAACAAGGTGATGGCACCGATGAGGATGGAAGTGCGGATGTTCTCCTTGATGGAAGCTTCGCTTTTCTCGATTTCGGCAATGGTAGAATCCAGGATCTCCTGGTTGAGATGGATGAGCAGGTTGGAGATCTGTTCCGAGAGTTGGTTGTCGGCCCTGACAAGCTCCTGGGTCTTGCTCTCGTATTCTTTGATTTTGTTCCAATACTCAGCCTTGGCTTGGTCGGAAAGCAGTCGTAGGTCGGCCAGGATGGTCAGAGAGTCGTTGGATTGTCGCTGAATGTGGAGTGTGTCGGTGCTTTCGATGGATACGTGAACGATGCTGTCTTCTTCAGTAGGGTTGAAAACATTGCCGATGCGCCGCCAAAAGCCTTTCTTCTGGTTGCGAGGTACGTGGATGATGGTATCTTTGGATATCTTGGTGACCACGATTTCCTCTTCGGGCTCGGGGGGCATATAGTCGTCGATAGTGCGGTCGAACTCCGCCAGAGGGTTGAAGTCGTGGAATTGCTTTGACAGCTCATTACTGATGCTTCCTTTGCTTTTGATGAGGCCGTCGATTTCTTTCACCATCGTCTTGTTGTCTTCATTGATTTCTATCATCACGATGGAGTCGACTTGTGCTGAGATCAGTTTCTTGGCTTCGTTGAAGCGTCGCTTGTATCGGGTTTGCTTGGTGAAAGCGTATAGGTTGGCGGCGGATTGGGCTTCGTGTACGTTTTTGGTGAAGCGGTTGGCCCATTCGAGAGCTGCATGTTGCGAGTTGATGTTGGATCGTTGGCTTTCGATGGTGCTGCGCAGGTTGAAGATATAGTAGAACAAGGCGGCACATAGGGCTATGACGAAGGTGTATGTGATTACAACCTTCCAGCTTGTCCGCGTACCGCTTGGATAATCGTTCTTCCTTTTCTTTGCCATGATGCGGCAAAGATAAAACTTTTTCCTATTTTTGCCGATAATAAATTCAGCATTGAACTATGAAGAGTAAGAAACTGTTATGGATTTTGGCGTTGTTGGCTTTGGTCTTTTTTCTGACGTATCGTTACCAGCGGGAGGATAAAGGTCAGCGGCAAAGCGAAACGGCCATCGTTACTGAAGGGACTGAAATTGACATTCTGGCTGTGAATGACATGCATGCCAACATTGATATGTTCCCCAAGTTCGCCGCTATGGTGGATAGCCTGAGAGCGGTTTATCCCAACTTATTGCTGTTTTCGGCGGGCGACAATCGCACGGGCAATCCCGTCAACGACCAATATGATCCTGTCAACTATCCCATGATTACGCTGATGAATGAGGTGGGCTTCGACCTATGTGCCGTAGGGAACCATGAATGGGATGCCGATGTCGACAACCTGCGGAACGACATCAAGCGGGCACGTTTCCCGTTCCTTTGTGCCAATGTCTTTATTCCGGAGAGCGTCAATCTGGATATTAAGCCATATGTCACTTTTGAGCATCAAGGCATGAAGATGGCAGTGGTGGGTATGATTGAGGTCCGCCATGACGGTATTCCTGGGGCGCATCCCAAGAACCTCACCCAGGTGAGCTTCAAACGTGCCCATGAGGTGTTGCCACAGTATCGTTATCTTAGAGATCAGAACGATGTGGTGATTTTGCTCTCGCATTGCGGCGTTGAAGATGACATGGAGCTTGCGCAAGCCAATCCTTGGCTTGATGCCATCATCGGCGGCCATTCCCATACATTGATAGAGCATCCGACGGAGACGAATGGCGTATTGGTGACCCAGTCGGGCTCACATCTCAAATATGCCACGCTTGTCAAGTTGTGGGTGAAGGACAATCGTGTTGTCGGCAAGGAAGCTGTTGTGTTGGATGTCAACAAGGTGCGGAAAGAAAAGCCTGAAATCAAGAAGATGATCGATGAGTTTAATGACGCTCCCGCCTTGAATGAGCCCATTGCTGTTGCAAAGACGAAATTTGAAAACCCGGAGGAGTTGGGATGCATGATAACAGATGCTCTTCGAGAGATCAGCGGCGCCGACTTCGCTTTCCAGAATACAGGCGGCGTACGTGTTAACCACCTGAAGAAAGGCCCCATCACGGTAAAGGACGTGTATAGCATCGATCCATTCAACAATGAGGTGGTCGTTTATCAGATGACAGGGCAGCAGCTGAAACGCTTTGTCGTCAACACCTACAAGAAAAACGGCGGATATCCATCCTATGTCTCCGGGATGACCTATTCGGTGGATGACAACGGGGATCACATCAATGTGTATCTCAATCCAGATAAAGGTAGTTTCGGGAAAAACACCATTTATAAAGTGGCGATAAACAGTTACATGGCTTCTACGGTTAACATTGAGAGTGTCGACGAGGGCCGGAGCCAGTTCATGACCTCCGAGGAGATGATGATTGAGTTCTTGCGTCGTCACAAGGAAGTCGATTATCAAGGAGTGGTTAGAACTAAGTAAAATTCTATTTTGTAGTTTTAATGAGTTTTTGTATTTTTGCCGCTCGAAACTAGCAGATTTGAAATCGAAAAAGATGAAAAAAGCGTTATCGATTCTTGCAATTGCCTTATTATTAGTTGGTTGTAAGAAAGAAGTCAAATTGATCCCGGCCGAGAACTTCAATACGGAAGTAGAAGGTAAGAAAGTGTCTTTGTATACCCTTAAAAACGGTTTCCTGACGATGCAGGTGACCAACTATGGTGGCCGTGTTGTCGCCCTTTGGATGCCCGATCGTCGTGGTAGCTATGAAGACATTGTATTAGGCTACGATCATATCGATAAGTATTTGAACAATGAAGGTGAACGTTATTTAGGCGCTGTGGTGGGCCGTTGTGCCAATCGTATTTCTGACGGTGTCTTTAAAATTGATAGCGTCCAATATACTTTGCCCAAAAACGATGGTGAGAACACGCTCCATGGAGGTCTGATCGGTGCTGATAAGATGGTGTGGGATGTGGTTTCGACCAATGATAGCGTTATTCAAATGCATGCGTTGTTCCCTGACGGACAGGACGGTTTCCCTGGCAATCTCGATGTGACAATGAGTTATACGTTGACGAAAGACAACCAGTTCCAGATTCGTTATTCAGCCACCACCGATGCTCCAACGTTGTGCAACTTCTCCCATCATTCCTTCTTTAACCTGAAGGGCGAGGGCAATGGTACCATCCTCGACCATGAACTGCAAATCAATTCTCGTTATATGACCACCATCGACGAGCATTTGGTGACCAACGGCAAATTCTCAGGTGTCAAGTCGACCCCGTTCGATTTCCGCGAGAAACACCGTATCGGTGAGCGTATCGCTGAAGATGATGCACAACTTAAGAATGCCAAGGGATATGACCACAACTGGATCATTGACAAGAACAAGCCCAACGTCTATGCTTTGAATGCTACACTGATAGATCCTGCCAGCGGCCGTGAGATGCAAGTGTGGAGCGATCAGGTGGGCATTCAGTTTTACAGCGGTAATTTCTTCGATGGCAAGGGCATAGGAAAGAGCGGTAAGCCGATGAACATTCGCGAAGGATTGGCTCTCGAACCTCAATTTTTCCCGAATGCCATCAACCGCGATGCCTTGTCTCCCAAACCGATCCTGAGACCGGGAGAAGAATACCATCAGCTCTGCATTTATAAGTTTGCCGTGCTGCCCAAGGAGAAGAAATAACGTTTTTTCATAAAAGATATGGCCTCGCATCTGCAGATGCGAGGCTTTTTTTATCTTTGCGGTATCAAATCTAACGACTATGCTGAAATTCAAATGCCCGCTGTTGGCGGTTACCGACATGGAAAAAGCCATCACTTTCTATGAAGAGGTGATTGGCGACCGCGTTGCCTTTCATTTTGGTGAGAATGTCCAATTCGAAGGTGGCTTCGCCCTGCAAGAAATGAAGAAATGGAGGTCGATGATCCATAACGCGAAAGTACGCAGGAATGGCAATGATGCTGAGCTTTACTTCGAAGAGGAGGACTTTGATGAGTTCATCGATTATCTGAGGGGCTTTTCCGAAATCCTGTATGTCCATGGCGTGGAGGAAACAGCGTGGGGTCAACGCATTGTCCGCTTCTATGACCCCGACTTCCATATCATCGAAGTAGGAGAGCCTATGGATGCCGTCATCAAACGTTTGTTCGCGTCGGGCATGACGGTGGAGCAGGTATCAGAGAAATCGCAATATCCCATCGAATACGTCAAGCGTTTCGCGAAATGAACTATTTGTCGGTCAACGCGATATCCAAGTCGTATGGCATCAAGACGCTGTTCGAGGATGTCACCTTCGGCATTGAGAA
>DBXU01000137.1:11910-28920 GCA_002310075.1 Bacteroidales bacterium UBA1204
TGCTGAAGATCTTGGTGGGGCAGGAGTCGCCCGATTCGGGGACCATCACCTATGCCAACGATATCAAAATCGGCTACTTGGAGCAACTGCCCGTGTATCCTGAAGGGACGCGCATCTCGGATCTGTTGGCTGACCTCAACGAAGAACAGCATCTTAAAGCAAGGCAGTATCTGACTCGTTTTGCTATCACCAACCTTGACCAGGTGGTCGACGAGCTCTCGGGGGGACAGGTGAAACGCCTGGCTTTGGCCTTGGTGCTGCTTCATGAACCAGATTTCCTTATCCTTGACGAGCCCACCAACCACCTCGATGTGGAAATGGTGGAGTGGCTGGAGAAATTCCTTACCCAGTCGAGCATGACGCTGCTCATGGTAACCCACGACCGTTATTTCCTCGATAGGGTTTGCAATAAGATTTTCGAGCTTTACCAAGGCGTGATGTACACCCATAACGGCAACTTCGACTATTATGTCAGAAAGAGCCGCGAGCGGGAGGAAGTGAAACGCGCCACGGCTGAACGCAACAGCCAGCTGCTGAAACGCGAGTTGGAATGGATCCGTAGCACGCCACAGGCCCGCACTGGCAAGTCGAAGAGTCGTATCGATGCGTTTTATGACCTGAAGGACCGCTCGAAATACCAAGAGCAGGATGAACGTCTGGAGTTTGGTTTGCAAATGCAACGATTGGGCGGCAAGATACTGGAACTCAGCAATGTGTCGAAGTCATTTGGCGATGTTACCGTACTCAGGGACTTCGATTATGTCTTCAAGCGTGGCGAGCGCATCGGATTGATTGGTAAGAATGGGGTAGGGAAGTCCACCTTCCTGAATCTCATCACGGGCGCGATGCAGCCCGACCGTGGCCGGGTGAAGACAGGTGAGACTGTGACCTACGGCTATTACCGTCAGGAAGGCATACATTTCGACGAAAGCAAGACCGTGTTGAGTACGGTCCGCGATATTGCCGACGTGATGTATTATGGGAAGGATAAGGTCTACACTGCCGACCAGCTTCTGGCGCATTTCATGTTTCCTTACAAGATGCACCGCCAACCCGTTGCTTTGCTCAGCGGCGGCGAAAAACGAAGGCTATACCTGCTGACCATTCTGGTTCAGAACCCCAATTTCCTCATCCTCGACGAGCCCACCAACGACTTGGATCTATTGACATTACAGAAGCTTGAAGACTTTTTGCAAGGCTACAAAGGATGCCTCTTGGTGGTGTCGCACGACCGTTTCTTTATGGATCAGGTCGTGGACCAGCTTTTCGTGTTCCAAGGCGATGGCATGGTGAAAGGCTTCATGGGAAACTACAGCCAGTACAAGGAATATCTCGATGCCAAGCAGCGTGAGGAACGCAAAGAAAAGTCGACGCAGAAGAAAGAAGAACCACGGCCTGTGAAACAGCGCGAAAAAGTGAAGCGTTCTTTTAAAGAGCAACTAGAATATGAGATGCTTGCGCAAGAAATGGAAGCCCTTGAACAAGAGAAAGCCAACCTTACCGAAGCTTTGAATAGCGAAACAGACTACCAGAAACTGCAAGCCATAGGCAACCGCTTGCAGGAAATCAAGGATTTATTGGACGAGAAAGAAATGCGGTGGTTGGAATTGGATGAGATCGGAGTTTAAATCATCTTCTCGATATTCCACGAAAAAGCCCTCAGCCCCAAATCAGGGGTCTTGAGGTCTTTTTCGTGCAATTGGTTGAGGATGCCGTCCACCTTGTCGTCGTCGACGATGCTGATGATGGCGTTGTTCAAGGTCGGCCAGGCATGGGTGCCATAGTGCGGATCACCCGTCTCGCTGCCGTGGCCCTTGATTTCGTTCCATTCCGTGAAGCCCTTGGTGCCATTGTCGTTCAGCACCTTGGCGATTTCGTCGTAATAGGCTTGGTTATATGTGATGAGTATCGCTTTCATGGTTATCTGATGTTTTCGGTTTTAGTCAGGGCCTCTTCAGCTTTGCGTCTCTTGCGGCGCACGGCACGTGTCTCAAGGGAACAATACAATGCGGGAATCAGCAACAAGGTAATTAACGTCGACACGGTCAAACCCCATGCGACGGTAATACCCAGTCCGTTCCACATCTCTGCACCTTCGCCGCGACCGATGGCCATGGGTATCATGCCGAGCACGGTGGTCAAGGTGGTCATCAGGATAGGACGCAGACGCGAACGAGCAGCTTTTACCGTGGCTTCCTTAACCTCAACACCGCGTTCTTCCAAGAGCGTGGTGTAGTCGATGAGTACGATACCGTTCTTCACGACGATACCCATCAGGATCAGGATACCGACCAATGACATGACGCCCAGAGCGGCATTGTTGACCCACAAGCCGAGCAACACACCTGTGAAGGTGAACGGCACGGAGAACATGATGACGAAAGGTTTCATCAGGTTTTCGAACTGTGCGGCCATCACGATGTAAACCAAGATGATGATAAGGATGAGCAAGGTGATCAGGTCGCCGAACATTTCCTGTTGGGTCTCGTAATCACCAGCAATCTTGGTCATGATTTCGGAAGGAATCTCGGTGTCGTCAATCACTTCTTCGGCCATCTTAACAACATCACTCAGCACCATGCCTTTACCCACAACGGCGGTCACACTGACCATACGCTCACGGTCTTTGCGTTGGATGTTGGGCGGGGTCAAGGCTTCCACTACAGTGCCGAGGTCACCAACGCGGACGGCCTGGCCGTAGCCGTTGTAAATCTTGATGTCTTCAATATCCTCGATACTTGTGCGGAACTCAGGGGCGTAACGTACGCGGATGTCGTATTCGTCGCCGTCCTCACGATAGTATGAGGTGACCGAACCACTGATACGGTTTTTGACGTAGGTGGCTGCGGTGGAGCTGTTCATGCCGTTGAGGGCTAGCTTCTCACGGTCGAAGTCGATTTGATATTCAGGTGTGTAGTCGTCACGACCCACGATTACCTGCTTGATGCCACGGTCGCGCAGTTTTTGTGCGATTTCGTTGGCCACGCGGTCGGTAGTGCCGAAATCGTAGCCGTAGATTTCGACTTGCACTGTGCTCATACCACCCATGCCACCACCGCCTTCGTTGACGTTGGCTTTCTTGATGAGGGGGATGGCATTGAGTTTGGTGCGAATCTCTTCGGCGATTTCCGTCGAGTTACGCAACCCCGCTTTGCGTCGTTCGGTCTTGGTGCCGATGCGCAAGTTGAAAGAGATGATGTGCGTGCCGTTGTTACGCATCGAGGCGAAGGCATTGTCGGAGTCGGCCTGTCCATAGCTGAAGTTACAAATCTTTACTTCAGGCATGGCCATGAAGTCGTCGGCGAGTTCCTTGGCAAAGGCTCCAGTGACTTCTTGGCCGGTACCCACGGGCAGTTCAATGCTGATGGAGATACGGTCCGAGTCAGCCTTGGGCATCATTTCGGTCTTTAGATTGGGCAGGAGAAGCACCAAAGAGATGACAAACAAGCCCAGCATGCTGAAAAACACCAGCTTGCGGTGGTTGACAGCCCAATTGATGAGGCGGGCATAACCGTTGCTGATGGCATCGAGGCCTTTGTTGATGGGACGGAAAATGGCCTTGTGGAATTTGCTCTGATGGGGATTCATCACAAGCATCTTCGAACACATCATCGGCACCAAGGTCAAGGCACCGCAGGTTGAGACGATCATGATGATGGAGACAATCCAACCCAACTGCTTGAACATCACACCAGCCGTTCCTTTGATCATGGTCAAAGGTAGGAACACGGCCAACATGGTCAAGGTGGAGGCGATTACGGACAGCTGCACTTCTTGGGTGGCGTGTACGGCGGCCTCTTTAGGCTTCGACCCTCGTTCGATATGCGTCGTGATGTTTTCCAAGACCACGATGGCATCGTCCACAACCATACCGATAGCTATGGATAATGCCGACATGGAGATGATATTCAGCGTGTTTCCTGTTGCAAACAAGTATATCAAAGAGGCGAGCAACGAAATCGGGATGGCCAGGACGATGATGAAAGTGGCACGCCAACGGCCGAGGAAGATGAACACCACGAGCATAACCAAGATAAAGGTGATGAAGATGGTGCTGCGCAAACTCCCGATGGAGTTGATGATGCTGGTGGAGCCGTCGACGATGATTTGCACTTTGACGTCGCTGGGTAGCGTAGGCTCGATTTGGGCCAGCTGTTTTTTGATGCCCTTGATGACGTTGACAGCATTGGCGTCGGTCTGTTTTTGGATGACGATGGTGGCACCTTGCACGCCGTTGCTGTATGACTCTTGCGAACGCTCCTCGGGGCCGTCGACCACACGAGCCACGTCACGAAGATAGACCGGGGCGTTGTTGCGTGAACCTACCACGATGTCTTCCATCTCCTTGGCAGAACGGAACTGCTTCTCGACGCGCAAATTGTAAGTGTTGGAGCCGATGTCCATGTAACCCGACGGGATATTTTGGTTTTCATACATCAAGGTCGATGAAAGCGACTCGATGGTAAGGTTGTAGGCTTCCAGTTTGTTAGGGTCGACATAGATTTGAATCTCACGCTTGGGAGCGCCGTTGGCTGACACCGTACCCACACCGCTCACACGGGCCAAAGGCGTGGTGATACGGTCGTCGATGATTTTCTCCAAGGCGGGCAAGCTTTCTTTAGCCGTCACGCTGATCAGCATGATAGGCATGTCTTCCGCGTTAAACTTGAAAATCACAGGGTTGGTGGCTCCGTCAGGCAAGTAGTTTCGAACCATGTCCAACTTGTCGCGCACATTGTTGGTGGCCTCCTCGATGTCGATGCCGCTCTCAAACTCCATTGAGATGACCGAAGTGTTCTCACGTGAAGTGGAGGAGAGGTGCTTCAGGTCGGGCACGGCATTGAGGGTGTTCTCCAAGGTCTTGGAGATATTGGTCTCGATATCTTCCGCACTGGCACCGGGGTAGTTGGTCAGCACCATGATGAAGTTGGTCTCCATGTCGGGAAGTTGGTTGATGGAGAGGTTTATCAGGGAGTAGATACCGAAAATGGCGATGGCGACAAACACCAAGGCCGTCGTCACCGGATTATTAACTGCTGTTCTTTGTAAGCTCATGGTTTATTGTTTTACGGTAACGGTGACGCCGTCCTTCAAGCGAATCTGTCCTTCGGTGACAATCTTGTCACCTTCGTTGATGCCACTGATGATCTCGTATCTATTGCCAAGGCGTTTGCCGACTTCCACAAGTTGGTATTTTACGGTGTTGTCAGGTTGAAGCACGTAGATGAAATGCTCGCCTGAGCCTTGCTGTTTGACAACGGCAACGTCGGGGACGACCACATGGTGGTTGGTGCCGAAGTTGGCAGTAACTCGTGCAAACATACCCGGACGCAGCTTCAGGTCGGCATTTTGGCAGATGACCTCAACAGGGAAGGTGTGTGTGGTAGCGCTTATGGTGGGATAGATGATGTTCACTTTGCCTTGGAAGGTCTCGCCAGGATACGATTCAACAGCAACATCAAATTCCATGTCCTTGTTGATATCGGTGAACAGACTTTCCGACACGTTGATGAGCATCTTTACGGGTTGTATTTGCTGCACCACGAAGATGGGCTGCGTCATGCTGTACATGTCGCCTCTGTCGTAGTTGCGGGCGGTCACCACGCCGTTGATGGGACTGCGGAGATAGGTGTTCTCAGCAAGGTTGTAATAGGTCTTCTTCGTCATATTGAGCGCAAGCTTGGCCATGTCGTAGTCGGCTTGAGCCACGGCGCCGATGTTGTAAAGCTCGGTGAGACGGGCCAGTTCCGTCGAGTCGTTGACATATTGCATGCGGGTCTTGGCCAGGTTGACGTCGTCCATGCGGGCCAGAAGTTGGCCTTTACGCACCTTCTGACCGACTTCAGCATTGATGCTGGCAATACGGCCTGCTGTCTGCGATACGATGTTGTTGGTGGCGAAGGCTTCAATATTGGATGTGTAGGTGTTGGTGATGTCGACATCTTCGGCCTGTGCCGTCACAACACTGACCATTGGAGCCATCTGGGCTTGTGGTTGTTCGGTATTGGAGTTTTTGTTGCTTTCTTTCGAGCCGCAAGCCGTCATCATGGCGGCAGCGATAACGATGATACTGAGTTTGATGTATTTCATATAGATGTGCGTTTTTTATTCTTCTTTTCCGATGAGTTCGTCCAAGGAGGCCTTGGTGACCATGAAGTTGTACACGGCTTGAGCCTGGGTGAGTTGAGCTTGTTGCAAGGCAAGTTGTGCGTCGTTGAGTTCCACCAAGGTGGCCTTGCCGACCTCGTACATCTTTGCGGAGATGTCATAGCTCTTTTGGGCAATTTCCACAGTTGCATTGGCGGCCTGATAGTTCTTGATGCAAAGTGCCATCTGGTCGTTGTAATTGCGGATGGCGATGCGTAGGTTGCGTTCGGTGTCTTCGCGTTGCAGGTCGAGCATGTCGCGGGTCTTTTTGCTTTGGAGTATGTTGTAGTGCTTTTGGAAACCGTCGAAGACGGGGATGCTAAGGCTTACAGCCGCCGTCGAGGACGGGAACCAACGCAGCTCTTCGTCACCCATGGCGCTATAGTTGTAGTTGATATTAGCAGCCAGCGAAGGAATGTATTGTTTCTTTTGCATCCTAATGGTCGATTCTAACATACGATCTTGGATGCCGAGTTGAAGCAGCGAGCTGTTGTTGCTGAGGTCGTCTTCAGAGACGTATGGTGTAAGCATTTGTTGGGTGTAATCGTTCAAGTTGCCGACCACCTCTACCTCGGTGCCGAGGTCGATGCCCATGACTGCCTTTAGTTGCCATGTGGCCAGCAGGACGGCGTTTTCGGCGCTTGAAACATTGGGCTCGGCATTGAGCATGGTCACCTGGGCACGCAAGCGTTCCACCTCGGAGGCTTTGCCCACGTTGAAACGCTGAAGGGTCTTCTCGTAGTTCTTCTGTGCGTTTTCGTAGACTTGGTTCATGACCTTATAGGATTCTTGTGCCAACAGTACCGCATAGAAGGCTTGCTTCACCTGTTTCACCATGGCGATCTTTGACGAGCGCGCCTGCTCAACGGCCATTTCCACGTCCATGCCCGACAGCTTCAAGCTCTCCCAAAGCGATGCGTTCACCAATGGCATGCTGGCAGAAGCAGAAGCACTGATGTTGTTATCGCGGCCCACCTTGATTTCCATGGGTTGACCGCCCATGTCCATCACCATCACCTGTTTCAAAAGCGTGCGCTGGTATGAACTGTTCACGCTGACGTTTGGGTAGAGCGCAGCGTAGCTGCCTTTTTTTGCGTATCCTGATTTCTCGATGGTCATGTCGGCAATCTTGATGGTGTTGCTCTCCGAAAGGGCTATTTCCAAGGCTTGTTCAAGAGTTAGTTGCAAAGGCTGGTTCTCTTGCGCCTTCACTGTGGTTGTCGCAAAAAAGAGCGCTATAAATGCTATTAAACTGATATTCAATCTTTTCATATGAATTTCTGCTGTGCAGTTGTTTCGATAAATTAATAAGGTGCAAAAGTAGGAATAATTGTAGTTTTATGACGTAGATTTCAATGAAAAAATATGACAATTCAATGAAAAAAACATCCTTTTCGCAAAAACGATTATCTTTGCCGACAAAACACACTCGATGAAGCGTCCTACACTGCCAACAGCCAATCTTGATTTATTGCAGCGCCTCTATAAATGGGGTGTTATCTGGATTGTGCTATTCATCATCTTCTTTGCAGTGCACTCAACCGGAAACATGCTTTTGCGTATGGTTAGTTCGCTTTGTTTTGTCGGTATGGTAGTGCTTGAGGTGCTGTTTGTCAACAAAGTATTGATAACTGGTTTGTTGGCGAGGAAGCATTTGGTACTCTTCATCTTAATTTCGGTCTTTGTGCTTCCTGTTTGGGCAGCGTTGTCGACAGGTATCGACGTCTGTCTCCTTCATTATATTGACAGGCGCCCGTTCTCTGAGGTTTTTTCCTTTCCGTCCACCTTTGTTGCTTTTATGGTACGTTTGATATGGTTTATCGCCACTTTTGCCATTGTGTTGATTTTTTATTTTCAACGTGTGGAGAACGAGGAAAAGATTGTTTCGGACCAACTGAAGAGCGAGAAGCTCGACATGGAATTGCGTTACTTGAAATCCCAAATTAATCCGCATTTTTTGTTCAATGCGTTAAATAACATATATTCAATGGTATATACGCACGACGACAATGCGGCAGATGGTGTATTGAAATTGTCGGAGATGCTTCGATATGTGTTGGTGGACTGCCAGGCGGAAATGATCCCATTAAGTATGGAGATCCATTATGTCGAGAGTTTTATCGACTTTCAGCTGATGCGCATGGCGGGTCAGCGTGATGTGGTGTTGGAACAGGATATTGAGAATCCCGATTTCATGATTGCCCCCATGCTTTTGCAGCCCATCATTGAAAATTGCTTTAAATACAGCCGATTGGAGACCCATCCTGAGGGATATGTCCATATCAGCATCAAGCAATTACGAGATAGTTTTTGTTTTGAGGCGGAAAACACGGTTGCCCCTAAAGTCTCAATGATGACGGGCAATGGGGGAGAAGGGAAGAAATCAGGTATTGGGCAGAACAATGTGCAGCAACGTTTGATGCTGCATTATGGAGAGAACTATAAATTTGACATTCAACAAGATAGTAATATATATAAAGTTAGGATTGAACTATGAAAGAGAAATACAATGTACTTATTGTTGACGATGAGTATTTGGCGCAAAAGCTGTTGCAAGATTATGTCTCCAAGGTTGATTCCTTGCATTTGGTGGCCACTTGCTCGAATGCCTTTGAAGCAATGAATGCTTTGAAGAACAATCAAGTTGACATCATGTTTTTGGATATTCAGATGCCAGAATTAACAGGTCTCGAGCTTGTTAAGAGTCTGAAACACAAGCCATCCATCATTTTCACAACGGCTTATTCGGAGTATGCTGTCGACGCCTTCAACCTTTCAGTAGTCGACTATTTGCTGAAGCCTTTCGACTTCCCGCGTTTCATGCAGGCTGTCAATAAAGCCATTGGGGCTGAGATGCCTGACCTACAAGGAGCCGACGCCAAACATGACACCATCAGCCATTCCAATGATTTTATCACAGTGAAGGCAGATTACAAGTTGTATAAAATCAATTATGATGACCTGCTCTTCATCGAAGGACAGCATGAGTATGTAACATTCCATACCCTGCAGCGTCGTATCACTGCTTTATATGCCTTGAAGGATCTTGAGGAGATCCTTCCCAAAGATAAGTTTGTTAGGGTTCACAAGTCCTATATTGTCTCCTTCAAACAGATTCAGGACCTCGACAAATCAGACGTCACCGTTGCTGGCAATAAAATCCCGGTAGGAGCGAGCTATCGTGATGTGTTGTTGGCCCGTTTGCAGTAAATTTCTCTTTTTGTCTGTTTTTTCAACAAAATAATTGTTTTCGTTGTTTTGCATGAAAAAAAGTGTATATTTGCAGCCTAAACACTCTTAATTCACTAAAAAATGGGTAAATTCGAAATCAAAACCAGAAAGAACGGCGAGTTCCAGTTCAATCTGAAGGCCACCAATGGCCAAGTCATCCTCACCAGTGAGGGATACAAAACCAAGGCTTCATGCCTCAACGGTGTGGAATCCGTTAAGAAAAACTGCTTGGACGAAAAGCGTTTTGCTGTTAAGGAAGCATCTAATGGCAAGCCGTATTTCAACTTGATGGCTGCCAATGGCCAAGTCATCGGTTCGAGCCAGATGTATGCCAGCCAGGCAACCATGAAGAATGGCATTGCTTCGGTGAGGAAGAACGCTCCCGAGGCTCCTGTCGTTGACTTGACAGAAGCATAAACTTTGTGGTTTTCATCATGAAAGGAACAGCATTAATGCTGTTCCTTTTTTTGTTTTGGGAAGTAGTAGAATCCGAGATAGGGTGGCGTTAAGCAGATGGAAAACAAAAAAAGCACTGACATTCAGTGCTTTTTTATGTCGGGGCAAAAGGATTCGAACCTTCGACCCCCTGCTCCCAAAGCAGCTAAACCCCCTATTTTCTCATTTTCAGCCACTTAGATTTATATTTAAATATTTTATTTTCAAATACTTGCGTAGTAATGATTTTTTCCCTATTTTTGCATGTCTTTACAAATATGCGTGCAAATTGCGTGCAAATATCGCTAACAAAATAAAGGCATCGCGTGCACATTGCGTGCAAATTTTTCGCTCCGCATAGCTGTAAGACAAAAACGCAAACAAAATAGGTAACTAAAATTATTACAAAATGGCACTCAATCCCGCAATTCAGGAGCCCCTTTTCGTCAGCACTTGCGAAAATATCCTGATCAACACCTTCTTCGATGCCAGGCGGATCAAGAAAAATGGATTGTACACAATCTATGTCCGCGTCAACTGCCATCATCAAAGGCTGTTGCTCCCCACCGGCGTTTCCCTGTCCGATGACGACTACGCTGCCGCTCTCCAAGTCAAGGCTGGCTCCTCAGCAATCCGCAAGGCTCGGGCCCAGGTCGGCCAATTATTTAATAAGGTGGTCGATGCCGTCAACGCCCTCAATGCCGAAAACAAGTTCTCTTTCGAGAACCTTAAAAGCGCTCTGGCCAGCCCCCAGCAGAAGCAGTCGCAGAAGTCGACCACGCTCTATGAATACTGGGTCCAGTTTGGCGAGAGCAAGAACACCCAGAAGACCCGCGAGCAGTACAGCAACGCGCTGAAGAACTTCTACCGCTATCTCGGCTGCACCGTCACCACCGTCACCGATGAGGCGACCAAGGTGAAGTCGCTCGTCATCAAGGGCAAGAAGTCCAAGCTTCTCCCTTCCTTCGTCAATGAGGCCGTCATC
This sequence comes from Bacteroidales bacterium UBA1204, assembly GCA_002310075.1. The sequence goes on from DBXU01000137.1 coordinate 22,709, forward strand.
GAAGAATGGCAGGACTACATGACCAAGCAAGGCCTGTCCGATTCCTCGAAGAGCATCTATCTCCGCGCCCTTCGTGCTGTCTTGAATAGCCTGGGCGAAAAGAAGATCATCGGCCAAACGCCCAAGTTCAACATCAAGTCCGGCACGCGCCGCAAGGAGGATTTCATCCCCGTGTCCGACATCATCAAGATTCGCGACTACGAAGGCCGCAACCGCAAAGCCGCTGATTGGTGGCTCATCCTCTATCTTTGCAACGGCTCCAATATGAAAGACATCGCCAAGCTCGTCTGGGACGATGACTTCTTCTATAAGAACGAGCTGTCCTATGTCCGTGGCAAGATTGCCGACAAGGTCAAAGTCACCGTCCACATCCCCATCACGGAGCCGCTGAAGCAGTTGCTCGACAAGTACGCCACCGAGCCTGAGAAAGGCCGTCGCGTCTTCCCGCAGATTCTCCTTAATGCCACCACCGAGGCTGAAATAGAGAGCCGCACGCATGACTTCAACCGCCAAATCCGCAAGGGTATGCAGTACGTCTGCAAGCAGCTTGGCATCAGCCCCGTCACCGCTTCCACGGCGCGAAACTCCTACATCACCACGCTAACCTGGCACAACATTTCCGACGCCTTCATCGATGCGATGGTCGGCCATGTCGACTCAAAGAATGTCCTGCGAGGTTATCAAGGCACCATCAGCCCGAAGAAGCGGCTAAAGGTGAACAATCTCCTCTTCGTAGATCCAGAGATTGACGAAGACGAAGAATGAAGAAATAAGCCCTGCTTTCGCGGGGCTTTTTCTTTGCTCCTTGGCAATCACTTAATCCTTATAGCCATGACAGCCTCACCATCATTTAAGATCTATGCCGACGTAGACGGCTATCTTGATGACCCTGTCTTGGGGCCCATCAATGAAATGATCTACGACACCATCCTTGACCTCAGCGAGCCTAATGCCGCGGGCAACAGGCATTATCCTCTGAGGAATCCAGCTCGGGCGATTTTCAAGGAGGCCTATTCATTGATGAACGACCTTGCCAAAGATGCACACCCTGAAGAGAACTTCGTCCAGAAACACTTCTTTCCCATCCGCAACCGCCTCATCGATACCTACGCAGCCGAAATGGTCCTGGCGGTCGTTTTCGTGCTGCTGTACCTTCAGAACACAAAGAAAAGCCAAAGACTTATCTCGGCTATCAAACGCGCCGTAGATGTCAATTCTGGCTATTTCAAGGCATTTATGCGACTGGCCACCCATCTTGAAAAGCTGGGTTTCTCTGTTGTGGTCGGTGATTCATCGCCCGCTGACATTGACTGGCACACAAAGTTTCTCAAACTTCAAGAGCAATTCCAAGAATTGTCCGCGCTCTGTGACTCCTCCGTCGTCACCCCTCCCGTGGTGGATAAACATAACCAGTACCGCCTTTCCCTATACACTCCGGAAGAAGGTGTCAGGTGCGGCGTCATTCAAGTCAAAGAATTGATCAATGCCGCTGCTGAAGCTGGAAGTACCAATATCTTTCAGGTGCTGCGCTACCTGTTCGCCAAGTACCAAGGCGACATGGTTGAGCTGGTGAAGTTGCAGGAAGAATTATTCAATCCTGCTGCCTTATCTGCATTCACCTCCAACCTTGCTGTCAACGAAGATGTAAATAAGCTTGACCTTATCCGCATCTTCCTCGCGATTTTCTATGCAAAGATAATCGTCTCTCGTGACAACAAAGAACTCACCATCAAAGAGTATTTCGAAACACTCGGGAAGCTGCTCGATTACGATTTCGGCAATGTCTCCAAAACCTTCAGGAACTCGCTTCAAGAAGGTTGCTCGGATGAAACAACTGGTGCCATATTTAAGGTTTTGTCAAAAGTCATTATAGAACAGGCCAATAGGAAAGGCCACAAGAAAAATCGTACGTGATTCCTGCATGAATCCAATAATTAGGTTTTCAAATACTGAGTACTTCGCGACGGATAACCCTAAATCATTTCCGTTATGTACCAACCTATCGAAAACCTGTCTTTCGACCGCCTTCCCGAAGCCGTCTCTAAGCTGTTAAGGGAAGTGGACGAAATGAAATCAATGCTGCGAGCCATCGCTGACCGCGATGTGCTGCCTGAAAAACAATGGATGAGCGTCGAGGACCTCATCACCTACCTTCCCGGCAAGCCTGCCCGTCAGACCATTTATTCATGGGTCTGGAAAAAGTGCATCCCTTACCACAAAGCTGGCGCAAAGCTCCAGTTCCTCAAATCCGAGATTGATGCCTGGATCCTTGGCGAGTCTTTCCCCGTCGACGACGATGAAACCATCAGCGTCCCCCTGAAAGCCCGCTCAATGAAGAAAGGAGGCAAGAAATGAATCCCCAAGGCTTTGTCAACAAAGAGGATGTCACCCTGACCCATCCCGACCTCTCTAAGCTGTGGCTCGACTCTGGCGATGTCATGCGCTTGCTCCATTGCTCCAGCCGCACACTCGTCAAGCTCCGCCACAAGGGTCTGCCTTATTATAAGATTCACACGCATTACTGCCTCTACAAACTGGATGAGGTCATCGCCTTCATCGAAGGCCATAAGAGAAAGGAGGCCGATGATGAGCAGTGATTTCAATGCAGCCCTGGCCCGCTTCTCTTTCTATAACAGGCCTGTCACCAACAAATACCCATCTTCTGAATTTACCCTTCTGGAGGCCTACAACTACATCATAGGCGGCATTTCCTCACTGGCCACGGAACAATGTCGTTCCATGACAGAAGAACAGCGCAAGGACTTTAAGAAGACGCATTTCGACTGCTGTACATTCTCAGGCGTTTTCAAGATGCGCAACTCGGCAAGCCTCGTGCGCCATTCCATGCTGTTCTGCTTCGACTTCGACCATCTGAATGATGTCGATGCCGTCTTTGGCCAGCTCATCGACGACCGCTATTTTGAGACCTTGCTGCTCTTCCGCAGTCCTTCGGGTGAAGGCCTTAAATGGGTGGTATCGATGGAACAGAATTATTTAAGCCGTGAAAAGTATTATTCCGACACACCGGCAAAATACCATCCCATCTTTTTTGCTGCGGTCAGGCAATACCTGCAATCCACCTATCAGCTCGAAGCCGATGTGAAGTGCAAGGATGTTGCCCGGGCCTGTTTCCTACCATACGACCAGCAAGCCTACATCAACCCTAAACTGTTATGACCTCTCCCCACAAAACCTTCCTCACGTCAACTGCTACATCCGTCGAGGCCCTGACCGTTCTAATCGAGCGTTCGGGCATCGACATCACAGCCGATTATGGCGACTGGTGTAATATCGGCTTCGCTCTTGCGCATGAATTTGGTGCCGACGGTGAGTCTTTTTTCCTGAGAATTTCATCTTTTTACCCCAAATATGACCCATCTGAAGCCTCAAAACAATACGCTGCTTGCCTTCGTGCCGATGTCCCTTCAGGCAAGGCACCTATCACCATCGCCACCCTCTTCCACATAGCTAAATCCCACGGAATCAACCTGCCATGTCCCCCACGTCATTGCGAGGAACGAAGCAATCTAGGGGGTGCCCAACGGGCGGGGGAGTCCATTCCCCCTCTGAGAGGGGGCCAGGGGGAGTTTTTTTCCTCACGAAATGCGAGTGAGGAATCTGAGGAATCTGAGGAAAACGCCCGTCAACCTTTGCCGGCGTTTTCCCATTCCATCCGTTCCAACCTTCCGTCCATCATGCAGCGTATCGTCGAAGACTCGTCTTCGGATGTCGATGCCGACATCCTCATCCTCGGCTCCCTGACGGTCTTTTCGGCTTGCATCCCGAATGTGTACGGCGTATATGATCGCCGTGAAGTCTTCGCCAATCTCTTCCTCTTTGTCACTGCCCGTGCATCGGCTGGCAAAGGACGGCTCTCCCTGTGCCGTCATCTCGCTGCGCCGTTGCACCAGGCATTACACGACAAACACAAGAAGCTGCTGAAGAAATACGAAGCGGCGCAGGCAGCCTATGTCGTCAGCCGTAAAAAAGGCATCGCAGTGCCTCCCAAAGAGCCGCCGTTTCTAACACTGTTCCTTCCTGCCAATAGCACCGCCACTGTGGTCTATCAGACGCTTGCCCAAAACGACGGTGTCGGCCTTCTGTTCGAGACAGAAGGCGACACCTTGGCCAACGCCTTCAATTCCGACCTGGGCAACTACTCCGACGGATTCAGGAAAGCGTTTCACCATGAAACGATTTCNNCGCAAGAAAGACCACGAGTATGTGGAGATAGTAAAGCCCAAGTTTTCAGCTGTCCTATCCGGCACACCTCAGCAAGTCTTCAACCTGATTCCAGATGCTGAAAACGGCTTGTTCAGCCGCTTCATCTTCTATGTCATGGAAACAGAACTGGTCTGGCACAACACCTTTGCCACTCAAGGCTGCACCACTGCCGACGAGAAGTTCAAGAAAATCGGCAAAGACTTCTGTGCCTTCCTGAAGAAGTTTCCCACGCGGCCTATCCAGTTCACACTCTCACGCTCTCAGATGGACCAGTTCTACAACTTCTTTGAGGCCACCCAGCTTCGCTACGCTCAGCAGTACGGCGACGAAATCGTTGCCTCTGTTCGTCGCCTCGGCCTCATCCTATTTCGCTTCGCGATGATCCTGACCGTCCTTCGCCAGATGGATAAGGCCCCGAAAAAGACCAGGAAAGATGTACGGCAACTCGTGTGCTCTGATATCGACTTCGACTCCGCTCTGTCAATGGTCAAAGTCCTGCTGCAGCACTCGGCAGCCGTCTTTCAGTCGCTGCCTCGTAATCCAAAGACACCCATCCTGAAAGGCCGTCAGCTTCTCGCCGCCGAAGCCCGCGAGAAGTTCCTGGCAGCCTTGCCGGATACATTCGACCGCCCGACCTACCTCAAAGTCGCCGACACGCTCAACATCGCTGTCAAGACAGCAGAGCGTTACCTCGCCGACTTCTGCAAATCAGGCCAGCTGTCACATCCAGCCAACGGCCAGTACCTCAAGACCTCATCGCGGACGTGATCCGCGACCTCATTACAAACCTCAAACACCTAACAAAATGAACATCCAAGTAGTCCCATCCCAAAACATCAAGAGCTTTATGGCTGACATAGCCGAAGCCTACCAAGTCGCCTATGAATACCGCTTCGGTCAAATCGATTACCGATGCATCGACGAGAAATTCATTTCTCGTGTCTGCTACAAACGCCATTGCCTCTACTTTGAGGTCGTTGATGATGGCAAGCGTCTCGGCGGCCTCATCTTATCCTTAATCCGAAATGGCAAATGCGCTAGAATGTTTTTCATGTTCACCAAGCCCGAACTCCAAAACCGTGGTGTGGCCACCTTCCTATGGAATGAGTTGAGGGTGTTAATGCCTGGCGTGAAAACCTTCACGGCAGTAGCCCCTTATTTCGCCGTTCCAGCCATCCATTTCTTGGTAAACAAGTGTCATTTCAAAATCATCGAGTTTATCAACTCGGTCAATTCTCCCAAGGATTATGCAAAACACGAAATCAACGACCCTTGGTCTGACGGTTACTTCTACTTTATAAAAAGAGTCTCAAAAGTGATTCCAGTAGGAAACTCTAAACCCGTATCGAGCCATCCAGGTGGAATGCCCAAAGCCTAACCCCGAAGGGGTGACCCGACCATAACCAGGGGTTTCAACCCCTGGCACCCACCTCCACGATAGCACGAAAGTACGTAAGCACGTATAACGAATAACACCTATCACCATGAAATCCACCATCCTCATCGAAACCCACACCATCCCCGCCTACCGCGCCATCCGTCCCGCCGTGGTGGCCACAAACCTCGGCTTCTTTGGCGTGTGTGGCCTTACCATTTCGGCCACCATCAAACAATCCGATTACGCCTATCTCGTCGATGTCGTCAACCATGCCGTGCAAAGCGCAGGCATCCCCCGCGACGAGTACGACATCAAGACCGTGCACGCCATTTCAAGATGACAAAAAGCCCCGCCATCCTTCCCCCTTCAAAGGAGGTCAGGATGGCGGAGCTTTCCTCATTTCCTCATTCCTCACTCACTATTTCATGAGGAAAACGCTCTCTCACCTGTTCCGTCCTTTCATCCACCTCTTCCCCCTCTAAGAGGGGGTGCCCAACGGGCGGGGGAGTAAGTAAATCCGCATGCCGGGGATTCCTCTCTCCCTCTCCTTCGGGAGAGGGCCGGGGTGAGGGCCTCTTCGTCAACACGCTATCCCGCATAACGATTCATC
>DBXU01000093.1:0-9812 GCA_002310075.1 Bacteroidales bacterium UBA1204
GACCACACCGCCATCGTTGAGAAGGCTGACGAAAAGGTCGTTAAACAAATGCTTCAACTGTAATTAATTCAATGTTTAACTTTGTCTCAGCAGAGAAGTTCTCGAAAGGAGCGAGGCGCTGNNNNCAAAAGAAATGACAAGATCAGTCAATGCAGTGGCTTCAAGAGCCAGACGCAAGAAAATCCTGAAGAAGACCAAAGGTCAGTTCCGCACCAGGAAAAACGTGTGGACTGTGGCGAAGAACTCTTACGAAAAGGGTCAACAGTACGCTTATCGCGACAGAAGAAACAAGAAACGCGAATTCCGCAGCTTGTGGATTGTCCGTATCAACGCTGCCGTGCGCGAGTATGGCATGAACTACAGCCAATTCATCAACAAGCTCACCAACGCCGGTATCGAAATCAACCGCAAGGTCCTCGCCGACCTCGCCTTGAACGATCCGCAGGCCTTCAAAGCCATCGTCGACCAGGTGAAGTAAATCGCGTTATTGTTACGATAACAACGGAGTCCCAACCCTTGTGGTTGGGACTTTTTTCGTATCTTTGCCATCACTATGGATTTCAAACTTGTCTCGGATTTTCAGCCTACCGGCGACCAGCCTGAAGCCATCAAACAATTGGTGGATGGACTGGAGCGTGGCGACCATGCCCAAACGCTGCTCGGCGTGACGGGCTCGGGCAAGACTTTTACCATCGCCAACGTGTTGGCCCAGCTGAATCGCCCCGCCTTGGTGCTGAGTCATAACAAAACCCTTGCAGCACAGCTTTATGGCGAGTTCAAGCAGTTCTTTCCTGAGAACGCAGTGAATTATTTCGTCTCTTATTACGACTACTACCAGCCAGAGGCTTTCATCCCCGCTACCAATACCTATATAGAAAAGGACCTCGCCATCAACTCGGAGATCGACAAGATGCGGTTGGCCACGACATCGGCATTGTTGTCGGGACGGCGTGATATCATCGTGGTGTCTTCTGTTTCATGTCTCTACGGCATCGGCAACCCGGACGATTTCGGGAAGAATGTCATCTATTTGGAACGTGGCATGAAGATCAGCCGCGACGAAGTGGCCAAGGCCTTGGTAGGAGCTTTGTATGTGCGCAATGAGATAGAATTCACCCAAGGCAAGTTCCGCGTGAAAGGGGAGACGATGGATGTGTTCCCTGCCTACGCTGACTATGCCTACCGCATCGTGTTCTGGGACGATGAGATCGACAGCTTGGAGATGCTCAATCCCGTGACAGGCCGCCGCATGGAAGAGATGTCGGAGGTGACCATCTTTCCTGCCAACATCTTCGTGACCTCACAAGCCAAATTGAACTCCGCCGTTATGGAGATTCAGGACGACATGTTCAAGCAGGCCGAGTATTTCCGTGAGATAGGGAAGAACATTGAAGCCAAACGTTTGGAAGACCGCGTGAACTACGATATCGAGATGATGAAGGAGTTGGGCTATTGCTCAGGCATCGAGAACTATTCGCGCTACTTCGACGGACGCAGCCCAGGCACGAGGCCGTTCTGCCTGCTCGACTACTTCCCCGACGATTTCATCACCATCATCGATGAAAGTCATGTCACCATTCCTCAGATTCGCGGCATGCACGGCGGCGACCGCTCCCGCAAGCAGACCTTGGTGGAATATGGCTTCCGTCTGCCTTCGGCCTTGGACAACCGTCCCTTGCAGTTCGATGAGTTTGAGGCACTCACAGGGCAGACCATCTACGTAAGCGCCACGCCCGCCGACTTCGAGTTGCAGCAGAGTGAAGGCGTATATGTGGAGCAGGTGATTCGCCCTACGGGATTGCTCGATCCAGTGATCGAAGTGAGACCTAGCTTGAACCAGGTTGATGATCTCATCGACGAGGTTCATAAGGTGGTGGAGAAGAACCAGCGTGTGTTGGTCACCACCCTGACAAAACGCATGGCCGAAGAACTGAACACCTATTTGAATAACCTGAAAATCAAGACACGTTATATCCATTCCGATGTCGACACCATGGAGCGTGTGGAGATCCTGCAAGGCCTTCGCATGGGCGACTTCGACGTGTTGGTCGGCGTCAACCTCCTACGTGAGGGCTTGGACCTGCCCGAGGTGAGCCTTGTTGCCATCCTCGATGCCGACAAGGAAGGATTCCTCCGCTCGGAGCGTTCTTTGACACAGACGGCAGGCCGTGCCGCCCGTAACGCAGAGAGCAAGGTCATCATGTATGCCGATACGATCACAGATTCCATGCGTAAGACCATCGACGAGACCGCGCGTCGTCGCGCTAAGCAGATGGCTTACAACGAAGCCCATGGCATCGTGCCGAAGACCATCGTCAAGGCCATTGACAACTCCTTGGGCACCCTGAAAGGCCAGCCTGCGCCGGTGGCATATTCGCAATCGGATGGCTCGACGATGGCTGCCGAAGGTCAAGCCAAATATATGTCGAAGGAGCAGATCCAGAAAGCCATTGCACAAGCCAAGAAAAACATGGAGAAGGCCGTCAAGGAGATGGACTTCATGTCGGCGGCAAAATTTAGGGACGAGATGCTGGCGCTGCAGGAACAAATGGAGAATTTGAATTGAAGCTATGTCAGCCCAAACCCGTGCCATACTACAACAATATTGGGGCTATCCCAGTTTCCGTCCCCTCCAGGAGGACATCGTCGACTCGGTGATGGCAGGGAAGGATACGCTTGCGTTGCTTCCCACGGGTGGCGGCAAGAGCATTTGCTTTCAAGTGCCAGCTATGGCAATGGATGGACTCTGTCTCGTCATCACACCGCTCATCGCGTTGATGAAGGATCAGGTGGCACACCTTGTTGACAAAGGCATCCCTGCAGCGGCCATCTACTCGGGCATGCATCCCGATGCCTTGGAGCTAGCCTATAACCAGGCCGCATACGGACGGCTGAAGTTCCTGTATGTCTCGCCTGAGCGTTTACAGACCAACCAATTTATTGAAGCTTTGCGGCGTATGAAGGTCTGCCTGTTGGCCGTCGATGAGTCGCACTGCATATCCCAATGGGGATATGACTTCCGTCCGCCTTACCTGAAGATTGCAGATATTAGACCCTATATGCCCAAGACGCCCGTTTTGGCATTGACCGCCACCGCAACGGCTAAGGTCGTCGATGATATACAGCTGCGTCTCGGATTTAAGGAGAAGAATGTCTTCCAAAGCAGTTTCGAGCGTAAGAACGTGACCTATAATGTGTATCATGAGGCCGATAAGTATGGCGTGTTGCGCCGTAAGCTGGAGGCTATGAGCGAAGGTAGTGCCATCGTGTATGTGCGTAACCGTAAACGCACGCAGGTCATCGCCGATTGGCTCAACTCGGTAGGCATCAGCGCCACCTTCTATCACGCTGGATTGGATGCCAAGACACGCGACGAGCGCCAAGACCTGTGGATGAAAGGCAAGGTGAAGGTCATTGCGGCCACCAACGCCTTCGGCATGGGCATCGACAAACCCGATGTGCGTCTCGTCATCCACATGGACTTGCCCGACAGCATTGAGGCTTACTTCCAGGAGGCCGGCCGTGCGGGTCGTGACCTTAAGCCCTCTGAGGCTTTTCTGCTGGTGTCACCTGCCGACATCAAGAAATTGCAGGAAAACATGACGCAGTCGTTTCCAGAACTTGACCGCATCAAATTGATTTATAACGCATTGGGAAACTACTTCAACATACCTGTTGGAGCAGGGGAGAATGTGTCGTATCCTTTTGTCATTACGGATTTTGTCAACCGTTATGGCTTCAATATTGTAGAGGTGTTCCACACCTTGAAGATCCTTGAAAAAGAAGGTTTCCTGGTTTTATCCGATAGCTTTGACGAGCCCTCTAAGGTGATGATTAAGGCCTCGCGTGATGACATCTACGGCTTCCAAGTCAACAATCCGCAATACAGTGAGTTGGTCAAGTATATGCTTAGAAGCTTACCTGGCGTGTTGACGGATTTCGTGAAGATCAACGAAGAGGTGATGGCGAAGAGAATCGGGATGCCGGTTGAAAAAGTCGTGGAGCAATTGAAGAAGTTGGAGGCATACAATTTTCTGTCGTATGCACAGCGCAACGACAAGCCTCAAGTGCTCTTTTTGTCTGAATTTGTAGACACAAAGCATTTTGGTCTCTCCAAAGAGAATTATTACGACCGTAAGAAAGATGCTGAAGAACGGGTGAAGGCAGTCGTAGATTTTGTGAACAACGATGAAGAGTGCCGTAGTGTGCAGCTGCTGCGTTATTTCAATGAGAAGGCGAGGGAGCGTTGTGGACACTGTGACGTTTGTTTGAAACGAAACAGGCAGCATGTGTCATATGGTGAAATTGAAGAGAAGATAGTAAGCATCATGAACGGCAGCACTATGTCGTTGAAAGAAGTGCTGATGCAATGCAAGGATTATGATGCGTCGAAGGTGCTAGATACAATCCGTTCTCTTGTCGATAATGACGTGCTCCAGTTGGACAAGGAGGGCAACTTGAAACGGAAATAAAAAAAAGCCGTCCAATTGGACGGCTTTTTCGTACTTGTTAATCTCAAATTATTTCTTCAAGATGTTAGCAGCGGGTTTGAATTTCACAACCTTCTTAGCGGCGATCTTGATGTTCTTGCCAGTTCTGGGGTTACGGCCTTGTCTGGCGGGACGATTCACGACAGCCATGGTACCAAAACCTACGAGGCCAATCTTACCACCTTTTTTCAATTCGCCTTTGGTGACATCGAGGATGGCATCAATAGCTTTTCTTGCGTCAACTTTGGTCATGCCAGCTTTTGCAGCAACGGCATCGATTAATTCAACTTTATTCATGTTAGTGTAATTAGAGGTTAAACATTTACAGCACAAAAGTAATGTATTTTTGAATTATGCAAGCCTTTTTTTGAAAAAAACATGTTTTTTTTCAAAAAAGCAGAAAAAACTTAAAAATTTCCAACTGGAAGGACTATCCAATTCCCTTCAAATCGGACACCTCTTAAAAAATCATCGATAGGCATGCTTTTTTTGCCAGCCTGTTGCACTTTTTTGAAGTGGATAAAACCGTCTTTCAGGGCCACCTTGAGGTATTTCTTGTTATCGGTGACAACAGTGCCAACGGGTTGCTCATGCTGGCAGATCTCGACTTCAGATTCGAATACTTTTAATTCGAGTGTTTGGTTGTCCTTGGAACGTAAGGTGGCATGTGCGGCAGGGTAGGGAGAAAGCCCTCGGATGTGGTTGTATGTCTTTTCGCATGGAAGATCCAATGGGATGTTGCAAAAGGCTTTTGTGATTTTTGGGGCAGCCTTGAGCGTGATGCCTTCTGACAGGGTGTCTTGTGTCACGGTAGAGGCTTCGTTTTTCTCTATCTTTTTAAGGGTTTCCACCACCACTTTGTTGCCCAAAGCCATCAGCTTGTCATGCAGTTCGCCAGCGGTCTCGTCGGGGCGGATGGCGACTTTCTCCTGCAAGATAATGGCACCCTTGTCGATTTCCTCGTTGAGGAAGAAGGTGGTGAGTCCCGTTTCGTTTTCTCCATTGATGATGGCGAAGTTGATGGGTGCCGCGCCACGGTATTGTGGCAGGAGGGAAGCATGTAGGTTGAAGGTGCCATATTGGGGCATCTCCCAAACTACAGCAGGCAACATGCGGAAGGCCACAACCACAAATAGGTTGGCGTTTAGGTCGCGAAGAGCCTGGATGAAGGCGGGGTCTTTGAGTTTTTCAGGTTGCAGCAGCGGTAGTTCATGGGCCATGGCACATTTCTTGACCTCGGAATACTGTATCTTTTTGCCACGTCCTGCTGGTTTGTCGGGCATGGTGACCACGGCAGCCACTTCATAGCCGGCGGCAAGGATGGCCTCGAGCTGTGAGGCGGCAAATTCAGGGGTGCCGAAATAGACGATTCTCAGTTTTTCCATGGCGTAAAGGTATAAAAAAATCCTGACCCGAGGGCCAGGATTTCAAACTATGAAAAAGTCATTATTGGTTGTTCAACTTCTCTTCGAGATAAGCGATGTTTTTGCTGATTTCAAACGCTTCGTTGCTCAAGGGGAAGTCTTTCTTCAGGGTCTTGTAAGCATTCAATGCTTTTGCGTAGTCGCCAAGGATCTCATAGGTCATGCCTTCTTTTACGAGGAACATGGGCGAGGTGAAGTCGTTGGGGTTTTTGGCTGCAGCCTTGCCATAATAGGTGGCGGCGTTTTGGTTGTCGCCCTTTTCCATATAGCAGTCGCCGATGGCGCCAAGAGCCATAGGAGCCAACACTTTATCGTTGATGCTGTATTTCTTCAGATAATTGATAGCTTCGTCGTAGTTGCCTTGCTTCAGGTAGCTGATGCCAGCATAGTAGGCGGCAAGCTTACCGGTCTTGGTTGAACCATATTCGCTTACGATGTCAAGGAAACCGAGGTTGTTGCCATCGCCATTGAGGGCAACGTCATATTGACTCTTCTCGAAATACTCTTGAGCCTTGAAGATTTGGGCGCTGGCGGTTTCGTTGCGCTTTTGCTTGTACTTTGTGATGCCAAAGATGGCGAAAGCGATAACCAACAAGGCGACGAGGATGATCCACAACGTTTTCTGATTGTTTTCAATCCACAATTCGGTTTTACTTAAAGCTTCTTCTACGTTTTCGAGTCTCTGCTCTTCTTTTTCTTGTTTTGCCATATCTATTCAAAATTTTGGGTGCAAAAGTACGGTTTTTCGGCATACCATCGACCATTTTTTTGTTTTTTTTTCTATTTTCGTATTTTTGCATTCCTTTTAATCGTCACGGAAGGCAAATGAAGAAATCCATAGTGTATGATGGGCGTGATATGCAAGCCCTTGGTTCCTCGGAAAAGACATCGTTGAGCGCAGCTCGTGATGCGGCGATGCTGGCATTTCTGACGCAGTTTATCACGGATGAGCGCAAGCAACGCTTCGAGGAAGTTCTTGACTATCGTACGCGTCACCTCACGGTTGTATTGGAGGATATATTTCAGCCCCATAACGCCAGCGCGGTGATGCGAAGCTGCGAGTTGCGAGGCATACAAGACATCCATGTCGTGGAGAACAACAACCGTTATGATGTGAATCCTGACGTGGTGCTGGGTAGTACCAAATGGATCAACCTGCACTATTACGAAGACTTGGATTTCAACACCCCGACTGCCTACGAGCGTTTGCATGAAAAAGGGTATAAGATCGTGGCCACCTGCCCGCATCGTGACGACTTTACCCCAGATACTTTACCACTGGACCAGCCTATAGCCTTGGTCTTTGGAACGGAAAAGCTGGGCCTTTCGGATTATGCCGTCGAACATGCCGACATGCACGTCCGTATTCCTATGTATGGCTTTACGGAGAGCTACAACATCAGCGTGTCGGCAGCCTTGCTGTTGTATTCGCTGACGAATCGCCTGCATGCTTCCAACGACATTGACTGGCATCTCACTGAAGAGGAGAAAAACGAACTGCGCTTGCTCTGGACACGCCGTTCATTGAGCCGTATCAGGCAGTATGAACGCAAATTTGCGTCCTTGCACCCCGAGTTTTATGAGCGACAAGATGAGCAATAAAAGGGAATTTGTTTCGTTTTGATTCTGTATCAAATAAAAGTAGTATTTTTGCGGAGTAATTTTTGCGTTATGAAGAAGGTTTTGTTATTCGCCTTTGCACTGCTGATCCTTGCATTGCCTTCCTGTAAGAAAACACGTTATTGCAATTGCACCACCGTGCAAAACGATCAGGTGGTTCCGCTTGGCGAAGAGTATTATATGATCGAAGACGGCTCAACCTGCTCCGACAAGGCAAAGGAAATTGTCGGATGGGGCCAGGTGATATGCACCGAAGTCTCTGAATCTGAGGTTACGGGAGAAGATCCCAGCTGGTGGGAGGAACTGATCAACAACATTATTCCGAAATAATAGGTGTTTTCGCACTCGTTTGTCAAATCATCCTTGAAGGTCCTATTGGGCCTGGTTTTTATCGTGTCGGCTATCCTTAAGGTCGTCGACATGGACAAGTTCGAGATTTACATCTACAGCTATCATTTTTTCAGCCTTAACTTTTCATTTATCGTTGCCCGTCTGGCCATCATCCTTGAGTTGGTGCTTGGCTTCGGCTTGATATCTCATACTTTGCATAAGCTGTATTGGTGGGGGAGCATGGCCATGCTGGTCGGCTATTCCTTATTACTATGGTATGCCTTGCACATGGGCCGTACCGACAGCTGCCATTGCTTCGGCGATTACTTGCAGCTCGACCCTAAGCAGAGCCTCATCAAGAATGGATTGCTGATGCTGCTTTTGCTGGCCATCTACAAGATGGAAAGCTGGAAGACACCTTTTCGCTGGCTGTTATTGTGCCTGGCGCTTATGGCCTCTGCCATTGGTGTTTTCGTGGCTTCGCCACCCGACAACCTGGCAAATTTCGATCCAGAACATAACCTTCAAGTGGAGCTGTTCGATGAGATGTTGGGCGATGCACCCTTGGAGGGTCTGCATCTGGACGAAGGAAAACAGATTGTATGCTTCTTCTCCACAGGTTGTGAGTATTGTCAGATGGCGGCACGCAAACTCTCGCTGATGCAGCAGTTCCATGGCTTCCCGGGAGATAGGATCACCTGTCTCTTCATGGGCGACGAAGAGGATGTCTCCATGTTTTATGAACTATCGGAGTCGCAACGTTATCGTGATGTGCTTTATCCCGATGCCCGTATGCTTAAGGCCGTCAAGGGCAACCTGCCTGCCATAGTCTTTATGGAAGACGGTAAGATAGTTCACGAATACGGATTCCGAAATATGGACGAAGAGGAGATAAGGGCGTTTATGGCCTCCTGAACTGATCTCCCGTCTCTTCAATCACGGCTTTCTTCCATGAATCAGGATAGCCAGGTTGTTTGGGCTTGGCAGGATATCCGTAGCCGTTGCGTTTGAACTGGCCGTTTTCCTCTTGCTTTACGTTACTGTCCAGATATTTCACCAACAGGTAATTGCTCAATTCCTTCCATGTGGCTACGGTGTTGTGTCCTGCTTGGTTGGAGAAGTCGGTGAGGTAGGCGATGGCTTTCTTCGCGTCTTGCGTGTATAGGGCCAAGGCTTCGTTGTCGGCATAGTTGACCTGCTCCTGATAGCCACTTTCCAGTTCGTTTTGCACGGCTTGGATGTCGTCGATGACACGATTATAGAACAGGTACTTGAAGTGCGCCAGCCGGTTGAAGACCCAGAAGGCGGCGTTGTCGCTATAGGTGAGCATGTCGCCGTTACCCACGCGGTATTCGATCGGCACTTCGCTGATGGAGCAGTAGAACGGCGTGTAGACCGTCGAATTGGTGTCGTCGACGCCGAACCAGATGATGCCACCGATGGGGTTGGGCAGCCATGAACGGCTTTGGGCGATGAAAGAGAATCCTGTCTGCACCACTTCGATGCTACGCTCGTTGAGGTAAGGCTTGCCATCGTATTCCCAGTACAAGGGGTTGAAACGGAAGGGTGAGCCGAAAGGACCAGCACCCACGTCTTTGGTCTTGTCCAGCTCTGTGCCTTGGAAGTGGTCGCGTTGGAACGCCATCATATCGCTGAGGCTGACTTTGCGGTTCGGCTTGACATAGAGCGGCATGCGATGCGTCAGGTCCTTGCCCGTGACATAGTCCCAGTATTCGTCCATGCCGTCGCAAACCTTGTTGAACATGGTCCACACGCGCAGGTCGCAGACACGGGCAGCGCTGAAGTCGACGGGAGCATAGGCGGCCGAGAAGTCGAAGTCCTTGTCTTTGCCGCTGAAGTAGCCCTTGCGGCGGGCAAAGTCGATGATGTCGTGTTTATAGATAACCTCAACGTCTTTGTTGTAAAGCTTTTTCCAGTCCTTGTCGGT
>DBXU01000093.1:9830-10261 GCA_002310075.1 Bacteroidales bacterium UBA1204
GCGGCGTTGGCGTGACCGCTCACATAGCCGTCGGGGATGCGGATGGCCACCCACATGGCACCACGGTCGGCGTTAATGGTGTCGCCGGTTTTGGTTACCATGGGAGTGTATCCCTTCGGCATGATCTCCATGTACCACACCTCGTTGGCATCGCTGATGCTGAATGACTCGCCGTCGCTGCCGTAACCGTAGGCTTCCACCAAATCGGCCATGACTTTGATGGCTTCGCGGGCGGAGGTGCTACGTTCCAAGGCGATGAACATCAGGCTGCCGTAATCCACGATGCCTGTCGGGTCCATCAGTTCCTCGCGGCCACCAAACGTGGTCTCACCAAGAGCCACTTGGTTCTCGTTGATATAGCCCACCACTTGATAGGTGTGAGGTGGTTGCGGCACGCTGCCACGCGGCGCGTTGGTGCCACGGTCGTAGCA
>DBXU01000093.1:10288-10682 GCA_002310075.1 Bacteroidales bacterium UBA1204
CCATAGCGGATGTGCGAGTCGGCGCAGTAGCTGATGAAGTTGGAGCCGTCGACGCTGGCGCCTTTGGTGATCAAGAAGTTGGTGCAGGCATACGATGAACCGAAAGCGGCCAACAGGGTGATGAGGATGATGCGTTTGATAGATTTCATGATGATGTTTTCTTTTGGGGCAAAGGTATGAATTATTTTGCTTACCTTTGCGCAAAATATTCAGCAATGCAATCCACCATCCCATTAGCGGAACGCCTACGCCCGACCACGCTCGACGACTACATCGGGCAGAAGCACATCATCGGTGAAAATGCCGTGTTGCGCCGTGCCATCGAAAGCGGTCGTGTGCCTTCCATGATCTTTTGGGGGCCGCCTGGTGTGGGCAAGACCACCTTGGCCTATAT
>DBXU01000029.1 GCA_002310075.1 Bacteroidales bacterium UBA1204
GAGCTGAGCACGCAAGGCACCTTGGCGCCCATGAGCATGGCACCCACTTCGCTCTTGTCGAACTTGGTGCAGCATTTGTAGAACACGTTAGAGGCTTCGAGGTTGGGGAACACGAGGCAGTCGGCATCGCCAGCCACAGGGCTCTTCATACCCTTGATGGCAGCCGTTTCGGCGTCGGTGGCGAGGTCGAGACTGATGGGGCCTTCCACGATGCAACCCTTGATCTGGCCGCGTTCGTTCATCTTGGAGATGATGGCGGCATCGACACATGCAGGGATGCCAGCGCTCATCTGCTCGGTGGCGGTCACCATGGCAACCTTCGGGCAGCTGATGCCCAGCTTGGTGGCTACAGTGGTCACATACTTGAGCAGTTGCTGTTTCTGCTTGATGTCGGGCAATGGGATGATGGCGCAGTCGGAGGCAACCATCAACTTGTGGTAGTTGGGGTTCTCAATGACGGCGACGTGGGCCAGCGTCACGTTGGGCGGGCAGAGGCCGCGTTCCTTGTTGAGGATGGCACGCATATACTTGTCGGTGGGCAGCAGACCCTTCATCAGGATGTCGGCTTCGCCNNTTGATGAGGTCGCAAGCCATGGCAGCAGCTTTCACGTCGACAGGCTCATGGATGATTTTGAAGTTGTTGGGGTCGATGTTTTCGGCTTTGCATACTTCTTTGATGACATTTTCGTCACCAAGAAGAGTGGCTTCGATGAGACCTTCCTTGACGGCAGCGTTCACTGCACAGATGGTGTGGTCGTCGTTGGCGTAAGCGGCCACAAGGCGTTTCTTGGGTTTGCTGCGCAAAACCTCGAACATTTGTTCTAATTTTCTGATTTCCATATCGTAGATATAATTTAGTACTAAATATTGCCGCAAAGTTACAAATAAAAGCTTTCAAGACAAAGGAAAAACACAATTAAGCAAGTTTTTGCCTCCAAGTCTTTTCCTCTAGTCAAGAAAAAAGGCGAGGAACCGTTCCTCGCCTTAAATCATTAAAGTGTTTACAGGTTGCTTATCCCACGCTGCAGCCGGGAGCGACCAAATCGCTCGGGGTGAGCAGTACGAGACGGCCGTCCTTGTCCTCGGCGGAGAGGATCATGCCCTCGCTGACCACGCCTTTCAGCTTGCGTGGCTCGAAGTTGGCGACGAAGCAAACCTGTTTGCCGACCAGCTTCTCAGGCTCGGTATAATACTTGGCGATGCCGCTCACGATAGTGCGCTTCTGCATGCCGTCGTCGATGAGAAACTGCAACAACTTGTCGGCTTTCGGCACTTTCTGGCATTCGAGAATGGTACCCACGCGGACATCTACCTTCATGTAGTCGTCGAAGCTGACCACGGGTTTCACCTCGGCAGGCTTCCATGCATTGAGTTGGTTGGCTTTCTTGGTGTCTTCCAGTTTTTGCAACTGGGCGGCGACCACGCTGTCTTCCACTTTTTCGAAGAGCAACTCAGGCTGACCGATGACATGGCCTTCAGGCAGCAGAATGGTGTTCTCGGCATCGTTCCATCCGTTGACTTTTAAGTCGATCATCTTTTGCAGTTTATGAGCACTGAATGGCAGGAAAGGTTCGCTCAAAATGGCAAGATGTGCCACAATTTGCAAACTCATCGCCATCACGGTCTTCACACGTTCGGGGTCGGTCTTGATTTGCTTCCAAGGCTCGTTGTCAGTGAGGTATTTATTGCCGAGACGGGCCAAGTTCATCAGCTCCGACAAAGCCTCGCGGAACTTATAGTTGTCGATGAGATGACCAATCTTTTTTGGATAGGCATTCATCTCTTCGATGACGGCCTTGTCGGTGTCATCGAGGTTGCCTAAGGCGGGCACAGCACCCTCATAGTATTTATGCGTCAGCACCAAAGTACGGTTGACGAAGTTGCCGAAGATGGCCAACAACTCGTTGTTGTTGCGGTCTTGATAGTCCTTCCAGGTGAAGTTGTTATCCTTGGTCTCGGGCGCGTTGGCAGTGAGGACATAACGCAGCACATCCTGTTTGCCAGGGAACTCTTGCAGGTATTCGTGCAGCCACACGGCCCAGTTGCGAGAGGTCGAAATCTTGTCGTTCTCAAGATTGAGGAACTCGTTGGCGGGCACATTGTCGGGCATGATGTAATCGCCGTAAGCCTTCATCATGCAGGGGAAGATGATGCAGTGAAACACGATGTTGTCCTTGCCAATGAAGTGCACCAGCTTGGTCTCGGGGTCTTTCCACCATTTCTCCCAGTCTTCGCCGCGCTTCTCGCAAATCTCTTTGGTGTTGCTGATATATCCGATGGGGGCATCGAACCACACATACAGGACCTTGCCGTCGGCCCCTTCAATCGGAACGGGAACGCCCCAATCGAGGTCACGGGTGACAGCACGGGGCTGCAAGCCACCGTCGAGCCAGCTTTTCACTTGACCATAGACATTGCTCTTCCATTCCTTATGGCCTTCGAGGATCCACTCGCGGAGCCATGGTTCGTATTGGTCAAGAGGCAGGTACCAGTGTTTGGTTGGCTTCTTCACCAATGCTGCGCCGCTGAGCTGCGAGTGTGGGTTGATGAGCTCGTCAGGGCTCAAGGAAGAGCCGCATTTCTCGCATTGGTCGCCATAAGCACCTTCGGCACCGCATTTTGGGCAGGTACCCACGATATATCTGTCAGAGAGGAACTTCTGTCTTTCGGGATCGAAGTATTGCTCGGTCTCCTTCTCGATGAACTTCCCTTCGTCATACAGTTTCTTGAAGAACTCCTGGGCCGTGGCACGGTGCATCTTTGAAGAGGTACGCGAGTAGATGTCGTAGCTGATGCCTAGCTCCTCGAACGATTTCTTGATGATTTCGTGATAGCGGTCCACGATGTCTTGTGGCGTACAGCCTTCCTTTTCGGCTTTGATGGTAATCGGCACGCCATGTTCGTCGGAACCACCGACAAACAAGACCTCCTCGCCACGCATTCGCAGGTAGCGGACATAAGTGTCGGCAGGGATATAAACGCCGGCAAGGTGACCGATGTGGACGGGACCGTTGGCATAAGGCAAGGCCGTGGTTACCATGTAACGCTTGAAGTGTTTGTTCGTTGATTCCATAGTGTTGTGATATTTAGTAAAACGGCTGCAAAAATAAGGAATTGACCTAAATTAATTATGAAAAATGTCATAATGCCGCTAAAAATGGCAAAAAACACGATGATTCTGTTTTTTTTACTATTTTTGCAATCCATTTAATGAGGCCATTACGATCTGAGATCAAGACGAGACAGTTGAGATTTAGGCTTGTAAGGAGTCACTTTTCAAGACGAATCGATTGCATATTTTGTCGGAATCGAGGTCAGAAGGCCTATTAACCAGATTCATTAACAACAAAACGACATAGATATGCAATTCCATCCAGAAAAATGCCGCATTCCCGACGAGCCCAACCGCCCGTTTAT
>DBXU01000076.1 GCA_002310075.1 Bacteroidales bacterium UBA1204
TTTTAGAATGAGTTTTGAGTTAGTTTTATTGTGCGAGACAGAAGATTCTGTCTCGCACAATTATTTATTTTTGCAAGCAAACACAGCCTATGTTCAAAGCATATAAAACCATCCTATATTGTCTTTTGCTTGGCGCTTCACTCCCTTCTTTTGCCCAAGTCCATCGCCCTGACGATTATGGCAAACAATACACGTTGAAACAAGTCGTGGTGCTAAGCCGTCACAACATTCGCTCACCCCTTTCGGGAAGACACTCCACAATGCAACGCATCACCCCACACGAATGGTACCACTGGTCATCAGCACCAAGCGAACTATCGCTACGAGGTGGCGCACTGGAGACGATGATGGGTCAGTATTTCCGCAAATGGCTCGTCAGCAAGGGACTGATGCAGGAAAACGAGATTCCTTCTGAGGGCACCATGCGTTTCTACGCCAACTCCCTGCAACGTACCATTGCCACAGCACAATATTTCTCTGCGGGGATGCTGCCCGTGGCCAACATCCGCATCGAGCACCATTGCCAACTTGGTAAGATGGATTCCGTGTTCACCCCGCAGATCACTGACGATTGTGAAGCTTTCAGAGCCCTTGCCCAACAGCAAATCATTGCCATGGGCGGCGAAAAAGGCTTGGTCGGCATTGGAGAGAAGATGGCTAACAACTACAAGGTGTTGGAACGGGTGCTCGACATGGATCAAAGCAAAGCCTGCCTCGAAGGCGACAGCTGCCATTTCCGTACCGACGACGCACATGTATATCTCATCAAATACCGCGAACCTGGCCTAGGCGGTTCGTTGCGTCTCGCCTGTCAGGCCGCCGACGCGCTCATCCTACAATACTATGAAGAACCAGACGCAGTCAAGGCCGCTTTCGGCGACACCTTGTGTTGGGAGGATTGGGAATGCATCTCGGCCATCAAGGACTGGTACGGCGACGTGCTGTTCACCGCACCGGCGGTAGCACGTCAGGTAGCCCGACCACTCCTACGGACGATACTCGAAGAATTGCAGGCCGAAGGTCGAAAATTCACCTTCCTCTGCGGCCATGACTCCAACATCGCCAGCGTTTTGGCAGCTTTGGATGCTGAAGACTATAGTCTGCCGAAGACCATCGAGAAGAAGACGCCGATTGGCTGTAAGCTGGTCATCGAAAAATGGAAAGATACCGAAGGAAAATCATTTGCTACGCTCAACCTCGTTTATCAGAGCACCGAACAATTGCGCAACATGGCCTTGCTAGACTTGGAAAACCCACCCGTTGTGTATCCCATCCGACTCAAAGGCCTTCATGCCAATGCCGACGGGTTTTATCCTTTCGACACGCTAATTCAACGGCTTGCTTCTTTTTAGATGGTTGTTACTGACCAAGTGTTTTTTTGTAGGCACGGCGCCGCATAAATGGCTCGGTCTTGTAGTCACCGAAAAGTGACTGCACCTTGTAGTTCTCCTCCAACTGCGGGTTCATGACGATGGTGTCGATGCCCCGCTTGATGCAGTTCTCATGAAGGTATTTGAACAACAGTACCGGGATACCGCATTGTTGATAATCGGGCATTACGCCCATGATTAAGGCCTCAAGGGTGTCGTTTTTCTTTAAAGCTTTCAAGATGTTGATAAAACCAAACGGGAACAACCGACCGTTCGATTTCTTCACCGCTTTGGATAACGAAGGCACGCAGAAGACAAAACCCACAGGCTTATCGTCGGCATTGACGGCCAAAGCGACAAAGTCCTTGTCAAGAATGGGAACGTACGTCTTTAGATAGGCGTCAATTTGCTTGTCGGTCAAAGGAGAAAACCCATTAAGAGGCGCAAAGGCTTCATTGTACATGTGGAAAATCTCCATTCCATATCGGTTGGCCATATCTTTCATGCTTCGCGGCTGCACCACATGCACTTTGAAACGATCCTCTATCAGATTGGCAAACTGGAACATCGATGGCAGCTCCTTGCTCACCTCAAGCGTCCGCTGTGTCCAGTCAACGTCTTTCGTGAAGCCAATGCGTTCCAGCATTTCACCATAATAAGGATAGTTGTAGAGGCAGGTGAACGGGCTGAGGTGCTCATAGCCTTCCACCAAGAGGCCTTCCTTGTCCATGTCGGTGAATCCCCAAGGACCACGCATCTCGGTGCGTCCTCGTTGTTTACCCCAATCGGCAACGGTATCGATTAAAGCACGCAATACTTCTTCTTCCTCGATGAAGTCGAGCCAGCCAAAACGGACGATATTCTCAGCGTCGTCGGCTTTGTGGTTGATGATGGCGGCTACGCGTCCTACGATTTCATTGCCTCGGTAGGCTAAAAAGCAGTCCGCCTCACAGAAGTCGTAGGCCCCATTTTTCTCAGGGTTAAAGGTGTCATATTCGTCACCTTCCAAAGCAGGCACCCAATTGGGGCAGTTTTTGTATAAGTGGAGTGGAAAAGTCACAAACTTTTTCAATTGTTTGTGACTTTCCACCTTTACGATATCTATCGACATTGTTTTAAATTGTTGAATTAGAATTGATAAAGTCTATGACTTCACCCACAGTAGTGAACTTGGGGTTGCCTTCAAATTTGAAGGCAAACTTGTTCTCGATAGCGAGGCTAAGCAACAAGATGGTCAGTGAATCCAAGCCCACGTCGCGAACTAGTTGTGAGTCTTCGTTAATGTTGCTGAAATCAGCGGATGGCTTGATGAGCTTCAGGATTTCCTTCAGCTCGTTGAAAATTTGTTCTCTTTCCATGGCTTATTGGTTTCTTGAGACTTTCATGGCGCCAGTACGCTTGAAGTCCTCCTTACGCACTGTGACTTTACTAACACGATGGGTTGAAGGCAANNGTACGTTTGAAGTCTTCTTTGCGTACAGTGACTTTACTTATTTGGTGAGTAGAGGGCAGCTCAGCATTCACTTTACCAACCAGATTCCTGAAATAAGCCTCCACTTCTTCCCATGGACCGTTGCC
>DBXU01000058.1:0-1204 GCA_002310075.1 Bacteroidales bacterium UBA1204
GCTGTTATTCTAGATTCTAATTCTTTCTTGATGTCATTGTTCAGAAAAGGCTGAACGTGCGATAAATCAATTTTCATAGCATTGAGTATTAAGATGCTGCGAAGATAAGATAAAATATGAGATGACGGATAATAAAAATTTACTTTTGATGATTATTTGTTGAATAATTCCTTACTTTTGCGCAATATTTTCTGAATCGGAAACGTTTCGTAAAACGAGCAATAATTACATATTTTTACTTTTTATTTTTAAAAACAACATGTCACACACTAAAATTCTTTTAGCCGAAGACGATAGAAACTTGGGCATGATACTCAAGGCTTTTCTTGAATCAAAAGGTTATTCTACAACTTTATGCATGAATGGCGAAGAGGCTTGGAACACGCTGAGCACCGCCGATTTTGACCTCTGCATCACCGATGTCGTGATGCCTATTATGGATGGTTTTACCTTAGCAAAACAAATTAAAAGCGTCAGGCCGATGATGCCCATCATCATCCTCACTGCCAAAAAGGAACAGGAGGACGTCTTGGAAGGCTTCAGCATCGGTGTTGAAGACTATGTCACTAAGCCTTTCAGCATGGATGAGTTGCTTGCCCGCGTCAAGGTTTGGGAACGCTGGTGTGCCTATATCCAGGTGAAGGCACAGCCTTCGTTGTTCCATTTGGGCTCCTACACTTTCGACGCACCGCGTCATTTGCTCATCAATGGTAAGGAGACCAAGAAACTGACCTCGAAGGAAGCCGACCTGCTGCTGATGCTCTGCGAGAACATGGGCAACACCTTGGAGCGCGCCAAGGCCTTGCAACAGATCTGGGAAGAGGAAAACTACCTCAACGCCCGCTCGATGGACGTCTATATCACCAAACTCCGCAAATACTTCAAGGACGACCCGAGCGTCGACATCCAAAACGTTCACGGCGTTGGATTTAAGCTCGTGGTAAGATAAGATAAACGGAATACGTTATGAAAGCGGAGCAAGCATGTTCCGCTTTTTTTATGGCTGCCAAGGCTCTGCCTCAGGCAGCTTCACCGTAGTGTCACTGACAAAGTCCCAGATGACTTCGGGAGGGATTAGATAGGTGGTGTTGCCCAACACGACAAGAAAGCGGTTGTCGCGCTCGTTGCGGATGATGGCACTACGATAACCCTTCCACCAACCATAATGGAAATACATGCCAGGATAATCCTGTGTCAGACGCCA
>DBXU01000058.1:1272-2540 GCA_002310075.1 Bacteroidales bacterium UBA1204
TCGAGAGCCTGGTTGTATTTGAAGAGGTCCTCCACCGTAGAGAACATGATCTTGTCGCCCATCACCCCGTTGAGATAGTCGTTTTGCGACTTGACGGGACCTTTGCGATAGAGCTCATGGCCGTGCACTTCGACCGGCATATACATCGACACCACCTCGTCGTCGCGCATGGAATAGATATAGGAATGCGTCATGCCACAAGGCTCAAAGATGTTTTCACGCATGAAGTCCTCGAAATGCTGCTTGCTGGCCCGCTCCACCACCGAGGCTAACAGGGCGTAATTGATGTTGTTGTAGAAATACACCGCATCGGGTGCGCCGTAAACCTCTGGCTTTTTCTCGACCAGCATCTTGATCAATGCCTCGTTGGAGAAGGGTTTCTTGCGGTCGGGCCAATGCTCATCGGCCATCGAGTCGTAGCGCGGCAAACCCGAACGATGGGTCAACAGCTGTCGGATGGTCACTCCTTCATAAGGAAACTCAGGGATATATCGCCTCACGTCGTCATCATAGTCCAACTTACCTTTCGCCTTAAGCAACATAATAGCCTCGGCAGTGAACATCTTCGAATCCGATGAGAGCTGGAAGGCGTCATCCAAGCGCAACGAGTCCTTATGGCGGCTGCTCAGGTCGCGCCATCCAAAGGCTTTCTCATAAATCACATTACCTTGCTCGGCATAAAGCACGACGCCGTTAAGACCTGCACGACTCATGTCGGTGAATACCTTGTCAGCCATCTTGGCCCGTTTGGCAATCATCGCCTTGTTGAGATCCACGAACAGGCTGTCGGTATTAATCACCGGCGTTTCGCGACCACAACGTCTTCCACAGAAAAAGATGGTGAGCGCCAACAACAGCAAAAGTATCAGGATGAAAAACCTTCTTTGTCTCATTACGGAGGGCAAATTTAGGGAAAAATGTAGAATTCGAAGGCTGTTTTGGATCAAAATGAAGATTTATTCCTGCTAATTCACTAATTATTACTACTTTTGCAGCCTCAATTACAACCATACATTTATTTTCATGTCACAATTTACAGATTTTGGATTGAATCCCGCTCTGTTGAAGGCTATAAAGGAGCTGGGGTTTGAGAATCCTATGCCAATCCAGGAAAAAGCAATTCCTGTGTTATTGGAGAGCGATGTTGACTTTGTGGGCCTTGCACAGACGGGAACGGGCAAGACGGCTGCCTTTGGCTTGCCGCTATTGAACAAGATCGACGAGACGCAGCGTTGCGTCCAGGCGTTGATCCTTTGTCCGACGCGTGA
>DBXU01000058.1:2648-2800 GCA_002310075.1 Bacteroidales bacterium UBA1204
AAGAAACCGCAGATTATCGTGGCCACACCAGGTCGTCTGCGCGATATGATCCGTCGCAACCGCGTCGACTTCAGCAACGTGAAGACGATGATCCTCGACGAGGCCGACGAGATGCTCAACATGGGTTTCCAAGAGGAAGTCGACGACATCCT
>DBXU01000103.1 GCA_002310075.1 Bacteroidales bacterium UBA1204
AATTCAAGGCGCAGATGGATTGCAAATTATACCAGGACTATGCCTTGGGCAAAGAGCAGGTGATGGCGTTGCGCGAGGCTGCCGACCGCCATTTCAACCAGTTCACCGTCCGTTTGGCCAAGGCCTATCCCAACCTCACCAAGGGCGACCTTGACTATTGCTGCCTCTACCTGCTGGGGCTTTCTGATGCCGATGTTGCGGCTTTGATGCAGAAAGCTTATCCCACGGTGTCGCATCGTGCCCGAAAGATGAAGGCTATTTTTAAAAGTGAGTCACCTCTACCTACAACACTTCTTGATTTTGCCAAGGAATCAAATGGTTAAAAATCAAGATATTGTGTAATAATTGACACAAATTGATACATTGTTTTTCTTGACACGCGCGGCGTGAAGGGTGTATTTTTGCCGAAAAATTCAAAATCATACGAATATGAAAACAACAAGAATTTGCACCCTGCTTGTGCTCCTGCTGATGGCGGGAGGGGTGACGATGCAAGCGCAAGAATTCAACACGAAGGCGTATCAGCCAAGCGGAGAACTCATCATTACCCCTGATACGCTATGGTTAACTGAAACATCACCTGCTGCATCGTTCATCATCAGAAACGAAACGCTTCAGGATGTTGTCATCAACAATATTGAGCCCGACAATTGGCTTCTTGGTGTTAATCCAAACCCATACGAGTTCTATCCGTATATCTTAAATGCAGATAGCATACTTGTGGTAGAAGTTAGTTATTTGGGGTCACCACCAGTGCCATTTACAAAGGACTATTTCTCGGCAAATGTCATCATCACTACTTCCATTGGCGAAAGAAACGTGGTGGTCATGTTTTCTAAAGCTTTCCTTGATCAGGGATTGATTGGTTTGCACTATGTCGAATTAACAGCAAACCAAAGCCAAGCAGAAGTTTATGTATTAAATGGCAACTTTGGTACACTTACTCCAATTGAAATCTTCTCGATTACAGAGACTGAAAACGAAACGGGAATCCCTTATCTTATAATCGAGCCACAACACGAGCTTCCTTATACATTAGAAGCTGAAGAGAGTTTTGTTTTCGTTTTGTCGCCCTATACCCAAATCGGGGGCAAAGGGGTGGTGGAAGCGTTTGTAATTGTTGAATCCAGTGCCGGAGACTTCGTGGTTTCAGTCTTAATTGATGAAAACCTTCTGACCGTTACAGAACTCAATACCCAAGTTGAAATCTATCCTAACCCAGCGAGGGAAAAGGTGACGATAGACGGAGTTGAAGCTTCTGAGGTGCAGGTTTACAATTCGCTTGGGAAGGTGGTGAAGACCATCCAAGGCAGCAACGAAATCAATGTGAGCGGCTTGGCAGAAGGAGTTTATTTGCTTCACATTATGGATGTCGATGGCAGATGCCATACGGCTCGGGTAATGAAAGAATAAGATTTCGTTATTTGTACTAACGGGATTTCGTGCTTACGAAGACTCCCCCGGCCTTCGGCCACCCCCTCAAGAGGGGGAAAAACCTGCCGGACGTGATGGATGGGACAAATAGGACTAATAAGACTAAGAAAACAATGAGAGCGATAAGGATTTGTGGGTTGCTGGCTGTGATGCTGCTGGCGGGATGCCAGAGTGCCAAAGACCAGGGAAAAGCCACCACACTGGATTGCTTCGTTCCTCGCAATGACGGGGGGACGGACTCGCTCAAGGAGTATTATGAGCGGATGGAGCGGTGGAGGGTGCTGCATGGGGGGATGAGCATGTGGGAGAGCGATAAGTGAAATGAATGTTAAACCTATAAAACCTAAAACAATGAAAAAATTACAAGCAAATCATTACATTATCTTGCTGGCTATTATTGTGGCCATTGTGACCGTCATAATAGCACTGACATTAGGTAAAGACTTAGCCTTAAGCGTTTTCCTTACTGGATTATTATGTTTGGCTGGGCTAATTATAGGCACCGTTGTCAGAAAGAAAACGGAAGTTGGCAAGGCTGTGGATGGATTGAGTCCCAAAGCCCGTCGCCAACTGACCACTTATCTTATAACAGGTGCAGTGCTGACCATGGCAGGGATTGTTTTGCTGGTTCTTTATTTGAAGTAAGTGTTTTTGGGGATGAATCGTTATGCGGGATAGCGTGCTAACGTGCTAACGAAGTGGGGTTTAATACTAATGAAAATGAGGAAACTTATATATTTGGTTTTGATGATGGTGGTGGTGGGATGTAATACTCCCCCGCCCGTTGGGCACCCCCTCTCAGAAGGGGAAGGGCTACCACGCGATGCCAGGGGTTGAAACCCCTGGTTAGGGTCGGGACACCCTTTCAGGGTTGAGGTTTTTCCCCACGAAAACGAGTTGAGGAAAATGAGGAAGTTGAGGAAAATGGGGAAAAACAGAAGGAAGGATAGAGGGGAATTTTATTGGTTTTGACGAATAAAGCCGAAAAAGGTTTACCTTTGTAGGCGAAATAAGACATAGAAAGAGCTTTTGCGCTCTGTTTCGCTCCAAACGAAATCTGGAAAATTTCAACTAATTTATAGCGGGAACAGAACGACGAAGCTTGCGCCAATAGGCGTAAGCTTTTCGTTCCTTGCTATAAATGGTTTTCCAGAGCCAGTTTGGAGAGGGAGCGGATTGACTTACGCCTTCTTTTTGTCCGCAAACAAACAAAGCAATGGATAATAAAGCACTGGTGATGCGCCTGATGGAACTGAAGGCGCAATTGGCAGACATCCAAAGAAGGGTGGATGAGCTGGACAACCTGCTGGATGGTGAAGTGACTGACGAAGCAGTGAAGCAGTATGCGGCTGAATTGCTGAAAATCGTTGAAGACAGGGAGCCGATATTGCGGGAAGCTCGAAGCCTTTTGATGCTAGTGAATGATGCAACGCCAGGAGGGGGAGCTGTCAACTGATATAAGTGAAACCCCGCTAATCCCCTTGAAAGGGATAGCGGGGTTTCTGCTATTTGAACTCGTTGGGGGTAAACAGCGGTTCAATGGGAAAGGGCTGGATGGTGAAGTAGCCGTTCAACTGGTCCTCGCGCACTCCAGACCGGCAAGGGATGGGGGCACATTCCTCATCGGTCATAGAGCGAAGGAAGAGACAATGACGGCACATCCATTCTCCATTCTTTCCCTTAGGGGCTGGCTTGAAGCGTACAATGCCCCAATCAGAGGAACGGATAGTGTCCTCGTCTATGATCTCAATCATTTTTTGAGGGTTTAAGCCCAGGGGTTGGCACCCCTGGTTAATGTCGTGGCACCCCTACGGGGTTCTTTTGGATTTGCGTTTCTTGGGAGTCTTGCGCTCGTAGGGCGAAGATGTAATTGAGTATTCTGAAGGGTCAACACCGTTGGCCTCAAAATTAGCTAAGATGTCGTCAACGAGATTGTCATTCTTCGTCTTAATAGTGACATCATATTTCATGATGATTTCGGTGTGTCTCTTTACGACATTGGACTTTTTCAGGATGGGTTGAAGTGCTGAATAACCTTGTCCAGAGGTGGTTCTGATTTGAATTTTGTAGTATGTCATGATTTCTTAGAGGGTTTTAGGATTGATTGTAAGTTGATGATGGCGTATTCGGTGCGAGGTATGCCTGCACTTTGCGCTGCATGGTTGACGACATCGACGAGGTAGGCGTAATCTGATTGCTTGATGGTGGCCGAAATTGTGAGGCCACACACGCCAAAGTAGCCGAGATTGGAGGCTACGACGGCGGGACGGATGGCGCGGTACGCGGCCATGGTGTAGGTTTCGATGTGGATGGTGGCTTTCATAGTGATGGATGTTAGGGATGAGGTCGCGGGTCAAGCCCGCGATGAGGGTTTGGTGTATTGGCCGCTGGCGGGATGGTCGAGCTGGCCAGACCTGCAAAGGTCGGTGATGTACCGCTCAGCGGTCTTCTCGTTGATGCCAAGGTCGGCAGCGGTCTTCAGGTAGGTGGGACGGTCGAAGGAATCAGGCAGAGCGGCCAGGAAGGTTTGCATGTGGCTTTCGGTGCGTTGGCGGCGGTCTTGCCGGAAGCGTCTTTCAGCCCTGCGAGGCAGGGCCTGAAAGACGGTGACGGTGTGCTGCAGCAGGACTTTGACCATCGCGAGAGCGGTGGCAAAGTCGGCATCAGCACAAGTGAGAACGGCCTCGGGACGCTGGCCATCATCGCTGCCGGAAGGCGGCGGAAAGGTGCCATCGTCCATTTGGCGTAGGACGGTCAGGATCATCGCGAAGCGAAAGAGGATGAGACCAAGACGACGGACTGAGGCAATGATATCATTGCCAAAGATGGCGGCGTATTCTTGCTGCGTCTGAGAGAAGAACGCGTTGAAGCGTTGCTTCTGCTCAGGCTGTAGCGTGAAACGGACGGTCTGGGCGGTCAGCAGCTTATGGAAGCTATAGAAGTCCCTGCCGATTTCCTCAAAAAGCTCATCGGCAGTGGGGCCATCAGAATCGTCAAACATGTCGTGCCACACGATTTCCGTGGGCATGACATAGAAGATGAAACGGCTGAAGAGGCCGTTTTCAGCAGAGGGGATGAGATTGAAGACCTGTTCGGGCGTTCCTGAAAGGATGGCCGAGAACTTGGGCTTCTGTATCTCGACATACTCACGGTCTTTCTTGCGGAGGTAGGAAATC
>DBXU01000154.1:0-134 GCA_002310075.1 Bacteroidales bacterium UBA1204
GACGGCGAAGCCTTGGCTACCTTGGTGGTCAACCGTCTGCGTGGCTCGCTGAAAGTCGCTGCTGTCAAGGCTCCTGGCTTCGGTGACCGTAGAAAAGAGATGCTGGAAGACATCGCCATCCTGACTGGTGGCAC
>DBXU01000154.1:211-26757 GCA_002310075.1 Bacteroidales bacterium UBA1204
GACAACACCACCATCGTGAACGGCCACGGCGCCAAGAAGGACATCGAGGCCCGTACCGCCCAGATCAAAGCCCAAATCAAGACCACCACGAGCGACTACGACCGCGAAAAACTGCAAGAACGTCTGGCTAAGTTGGCCGGTGGCGTGGCAGTCATCTACGTGGGTGCCGCTTCCGAAGTCGAGATGAAGGAAAAGAAAGATCGCGTTGAGGACGCTTTGAACGCCACACGCGCTGCCATCGAAGAGGGTATCATCCCTGGCGGTGGTGTCGGTTTCATCCGTGCCATCAAGGCCATCGAGAAGATGAAAGGCGACAACGAGGACGAGACCACGGGTATCGCCATCATCAAGCGCGCCTTGGAAGAGCCGCTGCGCCAGATCGTTGAGAACGCCGGCTTGGAAGGCTCGGTCGTCGTCAACAAGGTGAAGGAAGGCAAGAACGACTTCGGCTTCAACGCCCGTACCGAGGTGTATGAGAACCTCCTGCAGACGGGTGTCATCGACCCCGTGAAGGTGTCGAGAGTCGCCTTGGAGAATGCAGCTTCTATCGCTGGCATGCTGTTGACCACCGAGTGCGTCATCAGCAACCACAAGGAGCCTACGCCTCCTACTCCTCCAATGCCCATGGGCGGCGGAATGGACGGCATGATGTAATCCATCCTTAATGGAAACGAGCAAAAGGCTGACTGCGAAAGCGGTCGGCCTTTTTGCGTGTATGTCGCAAATTTTTACTATTTTTGCAGGTTATAATAATCCTATTCTATTAGAAATGGCAGAAGAAACCCAAGATAAAAAGCCTAGAAAAATCGGTCTTCGTAATGTTTCTTTAAAGAAGCTGAACCGGAAATATGACTTTATGATGAGGCATGACGATTCCAAAAAAGAGATACTGGGTTTCAAGTTGAACCTGTTGAATCTGATTCTTGTCATCATCGGCATTGCTTTGCTGCTCATCATCATCACGATCTTTATCATAGCTTTTACTCCGTTGAGAGAATACATACCTGGCTACACGGATACTAGTCTCAACCGAAAAGTATATCAGCTTAATTTGAGGGCCGATTCTTTGGCCAACGAATTGCATAAGAAAGACATCTATTTCGAGAACCTTCAGAAAGTCATTTTGGGTTACGATTTTGCTGCTGACAGTTGTCATGAGGAAATCAATATCTACGAGCCCTTGCCCAGTTCGGTAACAGAGAATATCGTCTTAAAGAAATCGTCGCAAGACAGCCTTTTAAGAGCCGAATTTGAAGCTGAAAGCCAGTATAATATCTTTGGAGCACTCCCCGGAGGCACTTCCAAAACGGGTATGGAGGTAAAAAACTTTTTCGTTCCCCTTGATGGCGTGATCATAAAACCGTTTGCACCTAATGAATCACATTTGGGCGTCGACATCGTCTCCAACGGCGAACAGGTGATCAAAGCCACACTCGATGGGACGGTTGTTTTCGCCACATGGAGCCTAAACAAAGGTTATTATATTGGCATTCAACATGAAAATGGATATTTTTCTACCTATGGACACAACGCCACTTTGCTGAAAAAGGAAGGCGATTATGTGAAAGCAGGCGAGGCAATTGCGATTTTAGGCGGCTCTGGTGAAAAACAGGCTCAGGAGCATCTTCATTTTGAATTATGGCGCAATGGCATCGCCATCAATCCTACTGATTACATGATGATGGATAATAATGCCACTAAAAACTAAAAAACACTATCTTTGCACGTTTTTTTCAACAATTCAGAAATATTAGAGATTTATGGTCGTCCTTATCAAGGTTTTGCAGTTTATTCTAGCACTTTCCATTTTGATTTTTGTCCATGAGCTGGGCCATTTCCTTGCCGCAAAGGCTTTCAAAACCCGCGTTGAAAAATTCTACCTCTTCTTCGATTGGGGTTTTTCGCTCTTCCGCTGCAAGAAAGTGAACGGAAAATGGCGCTTCAAGTTCTTTTCGAAAAATGTCCCTGAGAAATATACTGTCAACGAATACAAAGATGCAGCTGGGAAGAAGCAAAAAAGCTATGACCTCATCGACCTTAACTCTTTGCCTGAGGACGACTGGCGTCGTAGCGACGAGACAGAATATGGCATAGGATGGTTCCCGCTGGGCGGCTACAATAAGATTGCTGGTATGATTGACGAGTCGATGGACAAGTCACAGATGCAACAGCCACCACAATCTTGGGAGTTTCGATCCAAACCTGCATGGCAGCGTTTTATCATCATGGTGGCCGGTGTGTTTATGAATGTGCTGCTGGCTTTCATCATCTACATAGGCCTTCTTGCCAAAGAAGGCAAGAGTTATTTGCCTACCGAACAAGTCAACAAATACGGGATTTCAGTCGACAGCCTCGGCTATGAACTTGGCTTGCGCGATGGTGACAAGATCCTTGCTGTCGACGGACAACGTATCGAAGACTTCAACGACATCGCCATGCAAATTATCCTCGACAAGGCCCAGACCATCGAGGTGGAACGTGGTGGTAAGGACACCCTCATACATTTGCCGTCTGATGCTGTCACCAAGCTGCTTAGCTCACAGGACGCGCGATTCATCTCCTACCGCATCCCATTCGTCGTTGCCCAGGTGGTTGGTGGCTCTCCGGGCGCTGAGGCTGGACTCACAGCAGGAGATGTCATCATTGGTATCAATGATATCCCAACATTGTATTACCAGGATTTTGTAAAGAATATCAAACAATTCAAGAATCAAGATGTAGAGGTTGTTGTACTGCGTGATGGCGACACGGTGCCCTTGGAGGTTCACCTTACCGACGAAGCCGTTATCGGTGCTTACTGCAACATGGCTCTTGGCGACTATTATGAGCTGGAAACCGTAGACTACAATTTCTGGCAAGCCATACCAGCCGGTTTCCATCAAACCTACGAAGAGCTTCGGGATTACTGGAAACAAGTCAAGCTTATCTTCAGTCCCAAAACCAAAGCTTACGAAAGTGTAGGCGGTTTTATCTCCATCGGCAAGATCTTCCCTGACACTTGGAATTGGAGCATGTTCTGGCGTCTTACCGCTTTCCTTTCCATCGCCTTAGCTGTAATGAACATCTTGCCTATTCCCGCTTTGGATGGTGGTCATATCCTTTTCTTGCTCTTCGAAATCATCACCCGTCGCAAGCCTAGCGACAAGTTCATGGAAATCGCTGAGACAATTGGCCTGATTATAGTGTTGGGATTGGTTATTTTGGCAAATGGCAATGACATCATACGACTTTTTCGGTAAAAATTAAATGATTGGTAATCAGATATATAATAGCGACGAGTAAAAAATTAATTATCGGTGTAAATACTATTTTTGTATTTTAGCAGTTTCAATCATACCAATTATGCTGATTTTGAAGACAAAAACAACACATATTGCCCTCCTTTTCATACTGGTTGCAATTGCGACGACTGGTTTGAAAGCACAGCAAGCGCCTATTTTCACCAACTATTCCAATTCCTATTCTTTCGTAAATGCAGGTTATGCTGGTTTAAGCGAAGGGGTTAATGTTTTGGGATTATATCGCCAACAGTGGGCTGGTTTTAAGGATAACGACGGTAATGAGATTGCCCCTACAACCTTTTTGCTGACCGGTGATATGCCTTTCAGGGCTTTGCATGGAGGTCTTGGCCTTTCGGTCATGAAGGATCACATTGGCTTTGAGGACGACATCAACGTGGGTTTGGGTTACTCGTTTCACCTTGACTTGGGTGGGTCTACGTTGGGTATAGGTGTGGCAGGTACTCTTTTGAACCGTACGGTTGATTTCTCGCAGTTGGATCCCAACAATCCTGGCGATCCCATTTTGCAGGGCCTTGGCAAGGAAAGCGACATGTTGTTTGATTTCAACGTTGGCTTGTTTTGGCAGATACCAGAATCCTTCTATATTGGTCTCTCTGCCACCAATGTGTTGGAGAGTATGGGCAAAGCACTTGGTGAAAACGCCGAAAGTAGTGCAAGTTTTGTTACCGACAGAACTTTCTATGCCTTAGTGGGTTATCCTTTCCAACTCGAAGACTTGCCCATGTTCACTTTTATCCCTTCAGTGGGCGTGATGAGCAACCTCGCTTCTACCCAAGTCAATGCAAGTGCAAAGGTGTTGTTCCGTGACATTTTCTCATTGGGTGTCAACTATCGTTACCAAGAGTCCGTAGGATTGATGGTGGGCTTGGTTATCAAAGATATCACCATAGGTTATTCTTATGACATTAATACCTTGGGTTTAGATGTTCCTGGCTCGCATGAAATCGCATTGAGCTACTGCTTCAAATTGGATCTTGACAAGACGCCAAGGGACTATAGAAGTGTTCGTTATCTGTAAGTTTGATTGAAAAATGTGAAAAAAATCGATTCAAATTATAATATTTTCTAATTTTGGCGGTTTTTAGTAGAAATGTAGTGTTGAAAGCCTTATAAGCATTGAAGAAAAAAAATAAATAGTAATTATATCATTGTCAAGAAGATGAAGAGACTACTGTTCTTATTTTCCGTTGTGTTGTTGTTAACGGCATGCGGCAATTCTAATCAAGGAGAATTGGTTGGTGTGAGAAAAACCAACAAGACATTCAACCAGCCTGACCCTTACGGCATGGTGTTTGTCCCCCAAGGAAGCTATACCATGGGCGTGGGCGGTGAAGACATCACCAACTCCTACCTTAATGAGCCGAAGACGGTTTCCGTTTCGGCATTTTTCATGGATGAGACCGAAATCACCAACAATGAGTATCGTCAGTTTGTTTATTGGGTGAGAGACTCCATCGCAAGAAGAATCCTTGCCGATAATTTCCCCGACAGATACGCTATCACGGAAAGCAAAACGGGAGAGGTCTATGATCCACCAAGGCTGAACTGGAAAGAGAAAATCGAGTGGAACAGCAAGGATCAGGATGTCAGAGAGGCCCTCGAGCCTATGTATCTTCCTGAACATGAAAGATATTTCAGAAAGAAAGAAATCGACACGAGAAAGTTGTATTATTCTTATTTCTGGTTTGACATGGTCGCTGCTGCCAAGAAAGAGTTCGCCAACGAGAAACTCGTCGAAAACGACTACTCTTTAGGCGAAGCCGATGCTGGCATTAATGTCGATAGAAAAGGTGCTTGGTCGAACCGTAAGCAAGGCTATAGCGACCGTTCGGTTTATGCCCGTGCCGAGGTCATCAACGTGTACCCCGATACACTCTGCTGGATTCACGACTATGCTTATTCGTTCAACGATCCTATGACAGAGAAGTACTTCTGGCATCCTGCATACGATAACTATCCGGTTGTAGGTGTAACATGGCAACAAGCCAGGGCTTTCTGTGTGTGGCGCACTGAATTGCTGAACAACTACCTCCACTCCAGAAAGGACTTCGACTTGTCGGAGTTCAGACTGCCTACCGAGACAGAATGGGAATGGGCTGCCCGTGGTGGCAACATGTTGAATCCTTATCCTTGGGGCGGTCCTAACGCCAGCAACGCCAAAGGTTGCTTCCTTGCCAACTTCAAGCCGAGAAGAGGTAACTATCTCGCCGATGGTGGTTTGCGTACGCTCGTAGTGGCTTGCTATCCGCCTAATGGTTGGGGCCTTTATGACATGGCAGGCAACGTCTCGGAATGGACCAACAGTGCCTATGACCCGAATTCCTACGACTTCACTTGGGACATGAACCCCAACTATACCTATAACGCCAAGGCCGATGACCCGGCTGTCATGAAGCGTAAGGTCATCCGCGGAGGCTCATGGAAAGACATTTCCTATTACCTGCAAGTGACCACCCGCGACTATCAATATCAGGATTCTGCCAATTGCTACACTGGTTTCCGCTGCATCCAGCCTTATCTGGGTCGTAACAAGGGTGACAATCCGAGAATGTCAAGGGTTTATAGATAAGAATGGAACAAATAGAACAAATTATAATAAAGTATAACAATTAATCACAATTTAGCTATGTCTAAGAAACAAGAAAACCTTACAGGATTCAAAAAATTCCAAGCTTTTACCCAGTCGAAAAAGTATAAAACATTCATGGGTGCCGTTTATGGCATTGGTGCCGCTATCGTTATGGTTGGTGCTTACTTTAAGTTGACCCACATCCAAGGTGCTGACTTGATGCTGGCTCTCGGTCTGGGTGTCGAAGCTTTGATTTTCTTCTTGTCTGCTTTCGAACCTCAACACCTTGATTATGCTTGGGATAATGTGTTTGTTGAATTGGACGAGGACTGGGACGGTGTTCAGAAGACCCAGTTTGCCACTTCAGGTGCCGGTCGCCCCGCTGCTGCCACCACTGATGTGGAAGAAGCCATGCTCAGCAAGATGTTCGAAAAGATGAACGTCAGCGAAGAAACCTTCAAGAGAATCGGTAAGGGTCTTGACAAACTGGCTGAAAACGCCGGTCAAATGGCCGACATTTCGAATGCCATGGCTGCCACCACCAACTACGCTAACGCTATGGACCGCGCCACGAAGTCCATCTCCGACTTCTCGAACGCTTACGTCCAAACCAACCAAAAGCTCTCTGATTCCCTGGGCAAGCTCGACTTCAGTGCTCTCGATGCCAACACCATTAAGAAAGTGGCCAGCAGCATGCAGTCTCTTAACTCCATCTATGAACTGCAACTGCAGGGTGCCGAACAGACTTCGGCTGCCAGCAAGGCCTTGACAGAGACAATGAACAAGTATATGGATAACCTCAACGCTTCATCGAAGAACGCAGGCCAACTCAACGACCAACTGACGCAACTGTCAGCCCGTTTGACCGCCCTCAACAACGTCTACGGTGGAATGTTGTCAGCAATGAATATCAAGGCATAATTCTACTCAAACCTGATTGTTTAATATAAAATAGGAGTAAGATTATGTCAGGCGCAAAAGAAACCCCAAGACAGAAGATGATCGGTATGATGTACCTGGTCTACACTGCCTTGTTAGCAATGAACGTTTCGAAAGACATCTTGGATGCCTTCGACACCGTCAACAACGGTGTTCAAACTACGAATATTACACTTGCAAATCAGATCGACCAGAAATACGCCGCTTTTGAGGAGCAATACTCGAAAGAACCCGAGAAAGCTGGTCCGTTCTGGGAACAGGCCCAAGCCCTTCGCGAGGAAGCCAATGACCTGATCGACTACGTGGAAGCCCTGAAATGGGATCTCGTGAAGAAGGTCGAATGCAGCAAGGCCGAAACCCCTACCGAAGCTGCACAAATGGCTCTTGAAAATGGTCTTTTGAGGAATGCCGACACCTTGAGGAACGGCCGTAAGATGTATGACATCAACACTTCCAAGGTGAAATCGAGAGACAACTACAATCAACCCACGGCCTATATGATGGGTAACCCTGAAGGACCAGGTAACGGCGGCAAAGCCTATGAGCTTTCCGAAAAGATTCGTCGCTTCCGCGGCGAGGTGGTGAAAGCCATGGGTCCCGCCCACATCCATGAAATCGGTATGATTACCGATAGTATTTATGGAACAAAGGAATATGTCATGGAGCAGGCCAAGGTGTCGGAAGACAAGCTGAAGAGACTCCCCTTGGAAGGCGAAGTCTATGGCGCCAAGTACAATTACGACGAGAATTCTGCCGATCCTGTGCAAAACAGCTGGGAGTACAACAACTTCCATCACACCGTCCTTGTGGCTGACGTCACCTTGCTGAACAAGATTATCTCCGAGGCCCAGACCGCTGAGCTGAATGCCGTCACCCAACTGATGACTAACATCCACGCTTCCGACTTTACCTTCGATGAAATCGGTGCCAAGGTGTTTGCCGAAAGTGGATACCTCCTCTCTGGCCAGACCTATAAGGCCCAAGCCATGGTCACTGCTTGGCAGAATGCCAAGACGACCGCCTCGGTTAGCCTTGATGGTGGCCCGATGAAGGAATACACCAGCGATGGTCAAGGTTTGATTAACCTCGAATTCAACTGCGGCGTGGGTAGCCATAGATATAATGGCGTTATTCAAATGTTGGATCCCAAAACGGGCGAGATGAAGGATTATACCTTCGAGAACTCCTTTGTGGTAGCTCCCCCCGCGGTGAGTGTGTCTGCTACTAAGATGAACGTTGTGTATCGTGGTATCGACAACCCGATTGCCGTCGGTGGCGGTGTCGGTGGTGAGATTAATGCTTCGGCTAGCAGCGGTTCGTTGAGCAGAACGGGTAACGGTACTTATAACCTGCGTCCTGGCGAGGCCAACGAGGTGACCATCAGTGTCACTTCTGGTGGCTCCAGCCTCGGTAGCATGAAGTTCCGCGTGAAAGACCTGCCCAAGCCTGTAGCTATCATCCGTAACGTGGTGAACGGCGTGGTGTCGAAGAGTGCTTTGCAGGCCGCTGGCCGTGTTGAAGCTGAAATGAAGGACTTCGACTTCGATGGCGTTAAGTACGACGTGGTGGGCTACACCTTCCGTTATAAGACCAAGAGCGGTACTACCAAGGAAGCTAAGGCTAACAGCGGCAGCTTTACCGATGAGATCAGAAATGCCATCAGCCAAGCAAATGTGGGCGACATGTTTGTGTTCACTGCCATCCAGGTGCGTGGTAACGACGGCAAGACCAAGACCCTTGAGACGCCTATCGGTGTTGAAATCAAATAATGAATGTTAATAAAACCCATATAAGATGAAAAAGACACTTGTTTTCATGTTGACCCTTGCGATGCTGAGCGGATGCATCTGCCTTAAGGCTCAGACGACGGATATTCGTCCTCCGAAGAACAGCATCTTGTCGGGACAACAACAAATCATGCTTGAAAAGAAACCTTCTCCGCTACCCGAGATCGATGAATCCAACATTATGTGGAAGAAGACCATCATCAGAGAGGTGGATTTCCGTCAGAAGATCAACCAAGTGTTCTACTATCCTATCAATCCTACTGAAGACTGGAGAAACTTCATCACGGTGATTTATGATGGCATCCAAAGCGGCGATATCACGCCTTATCGTGTCGAGAACAATATCGATGATATGGTGACCCCCTTGACTTTGGCTGACTTTGAAAAGGAAAACACGAAGATTGGTGACCCGCCTGTCATCTGGAAAGATGGTGAAGAGGTTCCTAACGAAATTCCTTTCAGAGACCGTATGCTTAATGTGACCCGTCTGAGAATCAAGGAAGACTGGTATTTCGACAAGAAATTGTCGCAATTCCTGGTTCGAATCATCGCCTTGGGCCCCATCGTTGTCGACGAGGACGGTGGCCTCTCACAGGTGTGCTGGATTCCATACGAAGATTCCAGAGAAGTATTGGCCCGCGCCTTCGCTTTCAACCGTAACAATGCAGCACAACGTCGCACCTATGACGAGATCCTGCAGAAGCGCATCTTCGACAGTTATATTGTCAAGGAAGAGAACAATTACGACAGATACATCAACTCCTACGCATTCAATATTGATGCCCTTTATGAATCTGAGCGCATCAAGAACGAAATGTTCGACTTCGAGCAAAGCCTCTGGGAATATTGATGGTTTGTTAATGACAATGAAAAAGGACGCCAACGGCGTCCTTTTTTTATTGTCGCTTCGCATGACGGCACAAAAAAAGCAGCAGAGATTCTGCTGCTCTTTTGTCGGAGTGGCCCGACTCGAACGGGCGACCGCTTGCACCCCATGCAAGAATGCTAGCCAACTGCACCACACCCCGATGCTTTTGCGGCTGCAAAGATACGAATGTTTTTCATACGATGGTCCACTTTACGAAAAAAAAGTTACCTTTGCATAAAATAACTCTAATTTATAAACTCCTAACTTTAAACTTTAGAAAATGGAACATGTTGAATGTCTGATTATTGGTTCAGGTCCTGCCGGATACACCGCTGCCATTTACACTTGTCGTGCCGATGTGAAGACGGTCGTTTATGAAGGCATGCAACCCGGAGGTCAGCTAACTCAAACTACAGAAATCGAGAATTTTCCTGGTTATCCAAAGGGTGTCAATGGTCCTGATATGATGGAAGACATACGCCAGCAGGCCTTGCGCTTTGGTGCTGAAATACGCGAAGGCGAGGTTACGAGCATTGATGTCAGCCAACGTCCTTTCAAGGTGACGACAGAATATGATGGTGAGCTGCTGGCAGATTCCATCATCGTTTCTACGGGTGCTGCTGCCCGTTATTTGGGGCTGCCCTCCGAAGAAGAATTCAAAGGCGGCGGAGTCTCAGCTTGTGCTACGTGTGACGGTTTCTTCTACAAAGGCAAGGATGTGGCTGTGGTTGGCGGTGGTGATACTGCCTGCGAAGATGCCACTTATTTGGCCAAACTCTGCAATAAGGTGTATCTTATTGTCCGTCGTGATGTGCTGCGCGCTTCCAAGGCTATGCAACATCGCGTGCTCAACACGCCTAATATCGAGGTGTTATGGAAGCATCAAACGAAGGAGCTTTTCGGCGAGCAGCAAGGCTTTATGAAGAAGCTGAAAGGCGCCGTGTTGTATCATAGTGACACTAAAGAAGAGCGTACTATTTATGTGGACGGCTTCTTTGAAGCCATCGGCCATACGCCTAACACCGAGCCCTTTAAAGGCATCCTTGACATGGACGAAGAAGGCTATATCATCACCAAACCAAAGTCGACGGCTACCAATGTGGAAGGCATTTTTGCCTGTGGTGACTGTCAAGACCGTATCTACCGTCAAGCCATTGTTGCTGCTGGTACCGGTGCCATGGCTGGCATCGAGGTGGAAAGGTTTTTGATGGCTAACAAATGATTCTTCGTACCGAAATAAAAATCCAACCCATGGAGCAGACCATCCATTATGGCGATGGTTTGCTCTTCTTGGGTTCTTGTTTCGCCGACGAGGTGGGGAATCTCTGCCGGGGTGTGGGCTTTGATGCCTTGGTGAACCCCTTTGGTGTGCTTTACAATCCCTCCAGTATCGCACAGTCTGTGAAACGTTTGAATAGTGGTGCCCCATTTACCCATGAAGATGTTGTAGAAGTGGGAGAGGGGTACTATTGCACCTTCAGCCACAACACAGCCTTTTGGAACAAGTCTATTTCCTCTCTTTTGGAGCAGGTCAATCAGAACCTTGCAGATGCCCATGGCTGTTTTTCAAGGTCCAAGTGGATCGTTTTGAGTTTAGGCACCTCATGGGTTTTCCTAGATAAAGAAAGTGGATGTACGGTCTCCAACTGCCACAAACTGCCTGCCAATCGTTTTGAGCGTGTTTTCCTGTCGGTTGAAAAGTCTTTCCAATGCCTTTCTGAAATAGTCAAGTTGCATCCTCAAAAGCATTTCATCTTTACGATTTCGCCTCTGCGCCACCTGAAAGACGGCCTCCATGAAAACCAGTTGAGCAAATCGGCATTGCTTTTGGCTGTGGATGCGGTTTGCAAGGCTTTTGATAATGCGCATTATTTCCCCGCTTACGAAATCCTTTTGGACGAATTGCGCAGTTATCGTTTTTACAAGGAAGACATGGTGCATCCCACCGAGCAGGCGGTACAATACATCTGGGAGCGTTTTGCCGATTTTGCCATTGACGGCAAAGAGAGACCTGCTATGCAAATGGCTTGTGAGTTGCGACAAATGCTGCATCACAGGCCTTTGTTTCCCGATAGTGAAGGATACAGGAAGTTTGAAGCTCAGGTGGAAAAGAAAAAGTCG
The DNA here is from genome assembly GCA_002310075.1 of Bacteroidales bacterium UBA1204. The sequence continues at coordinate 11,798 of DBXU01000154.1, forward strand.
GAGCTACAACGATTGTATCCCACAATAAATATCAAGAATCTGTTGGAGAGACGTTAGAGTATTCCCGTAAAGCTTTTTAGACATTGTCGTTGTCGAACTTAATGTCTTTGACGTTGAGTTGAAGAGTTGTCTTCCCTTGCCAAGTGTTGTATTCCAGATGATAGCAGATACTGAACGGCTTGCCTTTATGGATGGGCTCAAACAGGTCGCCTTTTTGGAAGGCAATGCCTGAGAAGGGTGCAGGTTGGACGTTGCTTTCGGTTTTCTGTATGACGGTTAGCTTGAGGTGCTTGTGTCCCCCTACGGGGCGAGAACCACCGGCATCGACGACGTTGTCGGTCCAAAACACGGGTGCCATGTTGCCAGGTCCAAAAGGAGCAAATTGGTCGAGGATACGCATGAACTTGGGCGTGATATCGCTGAAGTTGATTTTCAGGTCAACTTCGAGTTCAGGGACGAAGTCTTCTTCGACAAGATGCTCGCTAACATATTCTTCGAAACGGCGTTGGAATTCTGGGAGGTTTTCTGGACGCATAGAGAGACCAGCGGCATATTTGTGTCCTCCGAAGTGTTCAAGCAGGTCGGAACAATTATCGATGGCGTCGTAGATGTCGAAGTTCTTGATGGAACGGGCCGATCCGGTGATGAGTTCGTTGGCGCGAGTCAACACGATAGTGGGACGGTAGTAGTAATCGGTCAGGCGTGAGGCCACGATGCCAATGACACCCTTGTGCCAGCTTTCGTTGAAGACGACCGTGCTTTTAGCGTTGTGCAGTTTGGGGTTGTCGGCAATCATGCCGAGGGCTTCTTCTGTGATGCGGTTGTCGAACTCGCGTCGCATGTCGTTGAGGTCGTTGATGGAAGCGGCCAGCTTTTCGGCATGTTCCTTCTTTTCGGCAATGAGCAGCCGCACGGAGTCGGAAGCTTTGTCGATGCGTCCAGCTGCGTTGATGCGGGGCCCGATAAGGAACACCAAGTCGCTGATGGTCAGCTCACGGGTGAGCACGTTGTCTCCATCGTCAATTTTTTCGGGGTCTTCATCGCGGCGGTAGATGTTGGCATGTTGCAGAATGGCTTCGATGCCTGGACGTGGTTTCTTGTTGAGCTGTTTCAAACCGAAGAAGGCCAACACACGGTTCTCGCCTGTGATGGGCACGATATCCGCAGCGATACTCACCGCAAGCAAGTCAAGCAGGTCGTAAACCTGTTCCATGCTTCCCAATCCTTTTTTCGCCAAGGCAGTGATGAGTTTGAAGCCTACGCCGCAACCCGATAGTTCATTGTAAGGATAATGGCAGTCGGGGCGTTTGGGGTCAAGCACGGCCACGGCATTGGGGATGATGTCGCCAGCGCGGTGGTGGTCGCAGATGATGAAATCGACTCCCCTCTCGTTGGCATAATCGATACGTTCAACGGCCTTGATGCCGCAGTCGAGGGCGATGACCAGCTTGAAGCCGTTGTCGGCAGCATAGTCGATGCCTTTATGGGAAATGCCATAACCCTCCTCATATCGGTCGGGAATATAGAACTCGATTTTCTTCTTCTTGAAGAAGGGTTTCAAATACGTGTATACGACAGCAACGGCAGTAGTGCCATCCACGTCATAGTCGCCGTAAACCAGCAGTTTTTCTCCCTCGTTGATAGCGCGCAACACCCTGTCGACAGCCTTGTCCATGTCCGTCATCAGGAATGGATCGTGAAGCTGGCTTAGGGATGGACGGAAGAAAGTCCTGGCTTCGTCATAGGTGGTTATTCCGCGTTGGACAAGCAAAGTGGCAAGGTTGGCATCAATATTGAGCTCCTTGCTTATCTTTTCAACAAGCTGAGAATCAGCTTCTTTATTTAAGACCCACTTTGTTTCCATCGGCTAATTTTGAACTTGTAAAAATAAGAAGAAAATCGTTTCCTCCAAACAGAAATCGCATTTTAGAATCGTTTTTTTTCTATTACGTTCATTTTCATGCCATTATTTTTTCTTTGACGAAAAGATTCTACATAATTCTTCTTGCTCTTTTGATCTTCAACCTGTTGAAATCTTTGTTCAAAAAAAATGCTGTCACGTCTTGCAGGGTTGTCATATTTTTAATATTCTTGCAATTTGAATCCTTTTAATATTTAGTCTCTTGAAGAAAATCAAAACAGCTTTAATATCAGTATTTTATAAGACAGGTATTGATACCATCGTGGCATTGTTGAAACAAAATGATGTTCAAATCTATTCCACGGGAGGTACCTATGATTATATCCATGCCCTCGACCCGAGCGTGAAGACGGTGGAGTCGTTAACGGGCTATCCTTCCATATTGGGTGGACGAGTAAAGACTTTACATCCCAAGGTGTTTGGTGGTATCCTGGGACGTACACATTTGGCCTCCGATCAGAAAGAAATGGCAGAGTACGAAATTCCTGCCTTCGATTTGGTCATTGTCGATCTGTATCCTTTTGAGGAAACGGTGGCCACTACCGACGATGAGGGAAAGATTATCGAGAAAATCGACATTGGTGGCATTTCACTCATCAGGGCAGGTGCAAAGAATTTTAACGATGTGGTAATTGTGCCTTCAAGGGATTATTATGGAGAGCTCATCGAGATCCTCGAGAAACAGCATGGTGAGACCTCTCTTGAAGACCGCCGTCGTTTTGCTAGCTATGCCTTCTCCGTCAGCTCGCATTACGACAGCGCCATCCTCAACTGGTTTGTCAAGGATCAGGAGGAGCAACCGCTTAGGATTTGTGAAGAAAAAGCTACGGCGTTGCGATATGGCGAGAACCCGCACCAAAAGGGCACTTTCTATGGCGACTTGGATGCGATGTTTGAGAAGCTCCATGGCAAGGAGTTGTCGTACAACAACCTGCTTGACCTGGATGCTGGACTTAACCTGCTTCGTGAATTCGACACGCCTACTTTCGCTATCCTTAAGCACAACAACCCCTGCGGTTTGGCTTGCCGTGCGACCGTCAAAGAAGCCTATTTGGCTGCCCTTGCCGGTGATCCCGTTTCGGCTTTTGGCGGTGTGTTGGTGTGCAACCGTCCCATTGACAAGGAAGCCGCTGAAGAAATTAACAAACTCTTTATCGAGGTCATCGTGGCTCCTCAATATGAAGACGGAGTACTTGACATCCTCTTCTCAAAGAAAAACAGGGTGGTACTGCGTTTGAAAGAGGATATCTTTAGTAAAAAGACAGTAAAAACGGCTTTGAATGGTTTCTTGCTGCAAGACCGTGACCTTCACACGGAGACGGCTGACGACTTTAAGGTGATCACCACCAAGGCGCCTACCGAGGCAGAAGTGGAAGACATGGTCTTTGCCAATAAAATCGTGAAACACAGCCGTTCCAATGCCATTGTGTTAGCCAAAGGCAAGCAGTTGTATGCTTCCGGCATTGGGCAGACCTCCCGTGTCGACGCTTTGAGACAAGCCATCGAAAAAGCACGCTCTTTCGATTTCGACCTTAAAGGTGCCGTGTTGGCTTCCGATGCTTTCTTCCCCTTTAAGGATTGTGTTGAATTGGCACATGAAGCTGGAATCACTGCCATTGTGCAACCTGGCGGCTCAGTGCGCGACCAAGAATCCATCGACTGCTGTAACGAGAACGGTATCAGCATGGTATTTACTGGATTTAGACATTTTAGACATTAACTGAACAACTGATAACTAAACAACTGACAACTAATAACTGTAGATTATGGGAGCTTTTTCATTCCTAAACAAAGAGATAGCCATTGACCTTGGTACGGCCAATACGATTATCATATACAACGACAAGGTGGTCGTTGACGAGCCTTCAATCGTGGCACTGCAGCGCGACACCAAAAAGATTATCGCTGTGGGCAAGCGCGCCATGATGATGCATGGCAAGACGCATGAAAACATTAAAACCATTCGTCCTTTGCGTGATGGTGTTATTGCCGATTTCCAAGCGGCAGAATACATGATGCGCGAGATGATCAAAATGATCAATTTCAAAAACTCCTTGTTTCCGCCTAGCCTGAAGATGGTCATCTGCATCCCTTCGGGTATCACGGAAGTTGAAGAGCGTGCCGTTAAGGATTCTGCCGAACAAGCTGGCGCCAAGGAAGTGCGTTTGATCCATGAACCCATGGCTGCCGCCATTGGTATCGGCATCGACGTGCTTGAACCCACTGGCAACATGATCATCGACATCGGTGGTGGTACCTCAGAGATTGCCGTTATCGCCTTGGGTGGCATTGTCAACAACAAGTCCATCCGTATTGCCGGTGACGACTTCACCGCCGACATCGAAGAGTACATGCGTAAGCAACACAACATCATCGTTGGTGAGCGTACCGCCGAACGCATTAAAATTGAAGTCGGTGCCGCCATACCACAGCTCGACAACCCGCCTGAGGACTATGCTGTGCAAGGTCGCGACATGCTGACAGGTATCCCGAAGGAAATACGTGTGAATTATGCCGAGATCGCCCATTGCCTCGACAAGAGTATCATGAAGATCGAGACGGCCGTGTTGAACGCTCTGGAACAAACGCCGCCTGAACTCTCTGCCGATATCTATCGCACGGGTATTTACCTTACTGGCGGTGGCGCCCTGCTTCGTGGTCTCGACAAGCGTCTTAATTCCAAGACCAAGTTACCTATCCACGTTGCCGAAGACCCCTTGCGCGCTGTCGCACGTGGTACAGGCATCGCTCTGAAGAACTTCGACCGCTTTACATTCCTTATCAAATAAGGCATGTATAATCTTAGGCGTTTTATTCTCAAACATCACTTCGTCATCTTGTTCATCTTGCTCGAAGTGATATCGATTTTGCTGCTTGCCCGCAGTCAGAATTTCCATCGCAACCGCATGGTCAACATCACAAACGATGTGGTAGGGAAGGTGTATGAATGGGGCAGCGAGGTCGGCAACTATTTCCGTTTGGGCAAAACCAACGAGCAGTTGGCCGAAGAGAACGCCTTGCTTCGCAAACAACTGTCGGTGGTCGTCGACACAACGGTCAGTTGGTATGATATTGACGGAAAGGATACCATTTATGAGTATATTCCTGCCAAGGTGGTGAAAAACAGCACCAATCAGGCCAACAACTATATCATCATCAACAAGGGTAAGGTTGATGGCATTGAGCGCGACATGAGCGTCATCTCGTCAAATGGCATTGTCGGTGTGGTGATGGATGTGAGCCGCCACTATGCCTCGATCATGAGTTTGCTACACAGCAAATCAGTTGTAGGTGTCCGTATCAAGGAAAGCCAGGAACTGGCTAGCTTGAAATGGGAGACCAACAACTACCGTTATGGTATGGTTGAAGACATCCCGACGCACATCGTTTTGCATCCAGGCGACACCATCCTAACCAGCTCTCATTCTTATATCTTTCCTGAAGATTTGATGGTGGGAACCATCGAGGAATTCTATCCGACAGCTGTCGATGCATTGAACCGTGCTAAGATCCGTTTCGCCACTGACTTTTCTACGTTGAGACATGTATACGTGATTAAAGACTTGCATAAATCCGAGCTTGATTCGTTGAGAGCAAAATTCCAATGACATGAACAAAACCGTTATACAGATTATCCGTTTCGTTGTACTCGTACTGCTGCAGGTCTTAGTCGTCAACTATGTCCGTTTGGGCGGTTATGTTCATCCGTATGTCTACTTGATTTTCATCATGTTGCTGCCTTTCAATATTCCAAATTGGCAGCTTTTGTTGGCTGGTTTTGGAACGGGACTGTGCATCGACTTGTTTCTGGGTACGCCTGGATTACATGCAGGAGCCACCACGTTGATGGCTTTCTGCCGTCCAGCCATCATACGTTTGGTTTCTGGAAACTTGAAGTTCGATAACGTACAGGAACCTAACCTCAACCAACTGGGAGGCACATGGTTTTTCCGTTATGCCTTGTGCATGGTTTCGGTACATCATTTCTTCCTTTTCCTCCTCGAGTCGTTCAGCTTCCGCTTGATTGGGCAGGTGTTGCTTCGTTTTTTGTTGAGCGTCCCCGTTTCCATCTTTTTGATTCTGATCATTTTGTACTTGTTTAAATCAGAACGGCATAAAGAAGGAAGATGAGGTAACCATGTTAAGTATTGAATCATGAATATTGCCGCATTGGTTTCGGGGGGCGTCGACAGCTCCGTGGTAGTGCCGCTGCTGAAAGAGCAGGGTTATGACCCTCATATCTTTTATATCAAAATCGGCATGGAAGGCAAGGAAGACCTTTCAAGTTGCCCTTCGGAAGAGGATATCGAGATCACGACTTATATCGCCAAGAAATACGGCTGCAAATTCGATATCGTAGACTTGCAGCATGAATATTTCGAAACTGTTGGGAAATACACCATGGAAATGGTGCGCAAAGGTCTTACGCCCAATCCCGATGTGATGTGTAACCGTTGGATCAAACTCGGTGCTTTCGAGGAGAAGGAAGGCCATAACTTCGACAAGATCGCTACGGGGCATTACGCCCGCTCGTGGGAGGACGAAAACGGCATCTTCTGGCTTGGCACGGCGGCCGATACCTTCAAGGACCAGACTTATTTCTTGGGCCGTATCACCTACGCACAGCTGAGCAAGGTCATCTTTCCCATTGGCGACATTCCCAAACCTGAGGTACGCCGTCTGGCTGCCCAATACAAGCTGCCGAGCGCCGAGCGCCACGACAGCCAAGGGATTTGTTTCTTGGGCAAGATCAACTACAACGACTACATCCGTGAATACCTCGGTGAGATGCCCGGTGACATTGTGGAGATGGAGACGGGCAAAAAGTTGGGTCGCCACAAGGGTTTTTGGTTCCATACCATTGGTCAGCGCAAAGGTCTGGGCTTGAGCGGCGGACCATGGTTTGTGGTGAAGAAGGACATCCCAAACAACATTGTTTTTGTGTCGCAAGGTTACGACCCCATTGCACAATATACCAACATTGTCCCTATGGGTGACTTGCAGCCAATGAATCCTGCCTTGCAATTCGTGGACGGACAGCGTGTCCGATTTAAGATTAGGCACCAGCCTGAGTTTACGTATGGTATGATTCGTCTCACTGAGCGTGGTGCCGACATCGTGTCGGAGGAAGCCATCTCGGGCGTGGCACCCGGTCAGTTTGGAGTGGTGTACCATGAGACTGAGCCGTATGTCATAGGTAGTGGGGTAATAGTTGAAAGTGAGGAGTGAGGAATGAGGAGTGAGGAGTGAATAGTTAAGAGTTAATGGTATTATGAATAGTATCTCTGACCGAATACTCTACGAAGACAACCATCTCATCGTGGTCAATAAGCTCCCCTCCGAAATTGTGCAGGGTGACAAGACGGGTGACAGGTGCTTGCTTGATGATGTGAAGGAATACATCAAGGTGAAATACGATAAGCCTGGCAATGTGTTTGCTGGCCTCGTCCATCGCATCGATCGTCCCGTGAGCGGTGCCGTGGTGTTTGCCAAGACGAGCAAGGCTTTATCGCGCATGACGGTGAAGGTCAAAGACCGCGATTTCCACAAGACCTATCTGGCTTTGGTGAAGAACCATCCGCCCAAGATGTCAGATGAGTTGCAGGATTACCTTGTCAAGAACGAGAAGATGAATAAGTCGTTCGTTGTGCCTGAGGGGACAAAGGAAGCTAAGTTGGCGCGACTCAGCTATCGTGTTATTGGCAAGTCGGACACTTTTTATCTGCTTGAGGTGGAGCTGTTCACAGGGCGACATCATCAAATCCGCTGCCAGTTGGCGCATATGGGTTGCCCAATCCGTGGTGACTTGAAGTATGGCTATCCGCGCAGCAACCCAGATGCCTCCATCAGCCTGCATGCTTGGCGTATTGTCTTTGAGCATCCTGTGACAAAAGAGTCGATCGAAATCACGGCACCAGTGCCCGAGGTGGCACCTTGGACGGCGTTTGAGGCAATCAGATAAGATTTAAGATTCCCCTAAAAATAATGAAATAAGCACCGCAGAGCATAAGTAGCACTCCGGCGACCTTGTTCATGATTTCGGTGCGTTCGGGGTTGAGGAAACGCTTCAACTTAGCGGCGCCCCAGGCCTTCAACAGTTCCAGAAAAAGTGTGGTGCCGAGGATGATGGCAAAAAACACGAGGGTGCTCAACTTGTTGCCGCCCATGTTACCGGCCACCATGGCAACAGCCGAAAACCAGAAAATCCAAACAAAGGGATTCAGGATGTTGAGCACGAAGCCTTTGCCTAGAAACACAAACCACGAGGGCTTGTCGCTGCGTTCTTTCATGATCTCTTTGGTGCGTTGCTCGATGATTTTCTCCCTCCCTTTGACTTTTCGCCTATAGGTGAAAAAGCCAAACAACAATAGTATCACGCCGGCGCCAATACAGGCCAAGGCGGCCTCGAAAGGGGAATGCATGACCACCTGTACCGAAGTGAGGATGCACAGCGAGACAATCATCGCGTCGTTGAGGATGACGCCGATGGCAAACCACGCGGCGGATCTGGCACCACGATGGAGGCTGGTTTGTACCAATGTGATGAAGGCTGGCCCCATGTTGACGACTACCGATAGGAACAAACCTATCAGAATGGCCCAAAACAAGAAGCTAAACGAGCCAATGCGGCTGAATTCGGGCATCTTGTCGAAAATATTGGGAGCGTTTTCCATTGTCAAACTTGTATTATGCGTTTAGACTTTTCACATATTCTTCCCACATGTCGAGGCGCTTGCCTTTCATCACGCGTGGGAACTTGGTGGCGCCGCCCCATTTGCCTATTTTCTGTTCCATGAATTCATAGAACACCTTGGTCGGCAGCACGTCGATAAACAGCTCTTTGATGGCCTGGGTGCGTTCCACGGCATAGTCGTCGTTCAACTGGCAGAGGTTTTCGTCGATGAGACGCAAGGCTTTTTCCTTGTTGAGCGGTTCATCGCAACCAAGATACCAATGGTGGGCATACATCGTGTCGTGACGGATACCAGCCACCGTGAATTCAGTAATCTGCACGCCCATTTTCTCCGCCATCATCTCCACGGCACGGGTCATGTTGTCCTGCGACAGGTGCTCGCCTGTGATGCTCAAGAATTGCTTTGTGCGCCCAGTGATGACGATTTCACAATCCTTGGTATTGAGGAATTTGATGGTGTCGCCAATAAGGTAACGCCAAGTACCAGCACAAGTGGAAAGCAGCAAGGCATAGTCGACACCTTCTTCCACTTCGGAGAGCAGCAAGGTTTTTGGGTGTTCGACGATGGTGCCGTCTTCATCGAAATTCTCCTCGTTGAACGGCACAAATTCGAAATAGATACCATTGTCAACCAAAAGCTGCATGACGCGCCGCTTCAAATCCACCTGATAGGCGATGTATCCCTCAGAGGCGAGATAGCTTTCCACAAAAAGCACCTCTTTGCCGAAGATGCGCTCAAAGCTCTTTTCATAAGGGGCGAAGGCTACACCGCTATGGACATACACCATCAGATTAGGCCAGATGTCGTGTATGGTCTTGAGGTTGTATTCTTTGATGATACGCTCAAGCAGGATCTGCACCCATGCAGGAACGCCCACGATGACGCCAATGTCCCATTTTGGAGCAGCCTTTACCATGAGGTCCATCTTCTCAGCCCAGTCTTTCACTTTCGAAATTTTCTGTCCAGGTTTATAGAAAGCCTCAAACCACGATGGGATTTTACCTGCTGAGATGCCAGAAAGGTCACCGGCATAATAGCCGTATTCTTTGTTGTATTGCAAGTCGGTGCTGCCTCCAATCATAAGGATGCCGCGATTGTAGAAGTCGAGGGGGAAGTCGTAGCGGGTGGCCGACACCAGCTGGCGGATACCTGCGCGGGTGATCTTGTTGTTCAGACCCTTTGTGATGGGGATATACTTGCTAGCGGCTTCCGACGTTCCAGAACTGAGGGCGAAATACTTGATTTTGCCAGGCCATGCGATGTTGCGCTTACCCTGTAGGTTGAGATACCACCATTCGTCATGCATCTTGTTGTAGTCGAACACAGGCACTCGTTTGCGGTATTCCTCAAGGATGTCGCCAGAGAGCAGGATCTCGTCAAAATGGTAGTATTTGCCGAACTCGGTGAATTGGGCTTTGGTAAGCAGTTTCCTCAACTCGCGTCTTTGGGCACGGATGGGATTGGTGTGGTTTTGACGTATTTCTACTGGGATGTTCTTGATGCCGGCAGCGGCTTTCACCAACGCTCCTAAGATGGGAACGGGCATCAGTTTCTTTATGGTAGGACGCTTCATCTTATCTCAAGGTTAAAATCTTTGGCTTTATTGAAAAACCGTGCAAAAGTAATGAAAAAACCGCGAACCGACAATTCAAAGAGAATAATTGGCTAGTGTTTGTAAAAATAACCTATTTTTGCCATGGTAAAATAAATCTTATCACTATGAGCAAAAGACTTTTACTTTCCCTACTTCTGTTTGGTTGCTTGTTCGCCAACGCACAAAACATCGAAGTTTCAGGTTTGCAATCGGGTGCTTGGAACGCCGACACGGTTTATGTGACCGGTAATGTCAAGGTTCAAGACTCGTTATATATCCATGAGGGCACAACGGTGGTTTTTAAAGGTTTTTTCAACGTTTTGGTTAAGGAAGGAGCTTCATTGTATGCCTTGGGGACGGAGGCCGATTCCATTCTTTTCACGGTAGCTGATACGACAGGTTTCCACATCTTCAACTCAGGACGCGGCGGATGGAATGGCATTCGTTTGGAAAAAGCGGGTCGCTGCAAGTTCGACTACTGCCGTTTTCAGTATGGCAAGGCTGCTTTGGACGAGGACCAGGACGGCGGTGCGTTGCGCATCTTCGATAGCGATAATGTCGAAATCAACCACAGCACCCTCTACTGCAACTTTTCACGTGAACACGGAGGCGCATTGAATGCCGTGGATTCCAAGGTGGTATTGGATGCTTGTAATGTCGTCAACAATATAACATTCAGTCGTGTTGACACCATTTACTTTATGTATGGTGGAGGAATGCGTTTCCTTAAATGTGAGATAGACATCACCAAGACAGATTTCCGTTATAACAATGGTGAGAACGCCATAGGTGGTGCCTTGAGCATCGACAGCTGCGTGGCGAGAATCGACCGTTGCCGTTTTGAATACAACTATGGCATCAATGGTGCTGGATTGTACATGATACGCTGTTACGACAACCCATGCAGCATCACGAACTCCCTGTTCGCAAACAATACCTCTGGACATTTCGGCGGGGGACTTGCCATCAGTGATTCTTCCCCTTTGGTCAGCAATCTTACTGTTGTGAACAACCTCTCTATAGGAGTCAATTGCGGAGGCATCTTTTTCTATCAATGTAGCTCTCCTGTGGTGCAGAATTGCATCGTCTATGGCAATGAAAACAGCGCTCCGCTTGAAGAACCCGTGCAAATGTGGTCTTGGACCTTCGAAGATAATGGTCCCCAATTCTACAATTGCTTGGTGCAGTATGGATTGGAAAACATCTCCAACAGCGAGTTCATTACTGTTTATGAGGACTGCCTTGATGGAGATCCATGTTTTGTCAACCCTGAAAACGGGGATTTCCATTTGAATGCCAATAGTCCTTGCATCAATGCTGGTTGTGCTTTCGGAGAAGAAGGATTCGACCTGGATGGCCGCTGGCGCGTTTGCGGCGACCGTATCGACATAGGAGCATATGAGTATTCAGGTTTGGGAGTTCAAGAATCGGCTCATGAGGAAGAGTCGATCCGCATCGTTGGCAACCCTGTTACGGCCTCAAGTTATGTTGAAATTGACTTGGAACAAGACGGCTTTGTGACAATTGACATCTATTCTATGGAGGGCAAAGTGATGGGCCATCGTGATTTGGGAAAATGCCCGACCGGGAATACCCGTCTTGAAGTGGGAGGAGTGTTCCAAGGTCTTTCAAAAGGATCCTATCTGTTAGTTGTCAGAAGTGTGGGGAGAACCTATTCAACTAGAGTTCTTGTTTTATAGCGCATTCGAAAAACTGTCGACGGAGATCTTTCCCGACTTTGATTTTTCTGTATTGTCCGCTAACGAGGTCGCAATCGAACAGCGTTTGGATTTGTGACAGGAAGAGTCGCGAATAGTAGCGGTTTTGAAACGCCTGTTTCTCCTGCATGAATGCGATGGTCTGTTTGACTTGGTCGAGGTCGAGGTCCTCTTTGGTGAAGACGAAGAGGTCGAACTCATGGAAATCGCCGTAGAAGCCATTATTCACCTTGTCCATCTTGATTTCGAGAATGCGTTTCAAAGGGAGGGCCAGCGACCAATACTCATATTCGTTGCGACCGATAAGACGACCGTCTCCCAAGCCGTAGGCGTAACCACTCTGTGTGATGCGTCGCAAATCGTCGTCATTCACTTCTTTGATGTCTTCGCCTGCCATCTCGTTGACCAAGGCATTGGCCACGTTCTTGTTCTCATGGATGGCTCGGGTTACTTCTATGCCGATGCCTTGTACTTCGTCCTGCAGGTCGGGCCGGTCACGGTTGACAAGATGGCTGTAATGCTCTCCCAAAAGGGAGGCCAACGAGACCATGGCGTAACGCTCGAAGAAGCAGGTGTCGAATTTCGGATTAGACATTGTTTTTGAAGTATCAAGCAGCAAAGTTACACTTTTTTATCTACAAACTATATACCTCATCACTCGTGTCGGCTTCGTCGTGCCCGTCAGTTTCTCGTCGATGCAGGTCTCACCAGTAGGCTTGAATCCGCATTTCTCCATCACTTTTCCCGAAGCTGGGTTGTCGAAGTAATGGCTGCTAATCAGCGATTTGATGTCGGTCGTCTTGCGGATGTGGTCGAGCATTAATTCAAGGGCTTCCGTGCAGATGCCTTGGTTCCAATAGGGTTTGGCCACCCAGTAACCGATAAGAGGCTCGCCTTCGCGTGCTGGGAGCTCGCTTTCGGGGGCAGGCAAATAGCCTATTGCACCAATGGCTTCGCCTGTCGACTTGAGTTCAATGGCCCAATTGGTGTCGTTTTGAAACACGGTGTGGATGATTTCCAGGCTCTCATCCACACTCTTGTGCGGGGGCCAACCGGCACGGGGACCCACATCGGGGTCAGAAGCGTATTTGAAAAGCGACTCGGCATCGCTGTCGCGCCATGGGCGCAGCAGGATTCTTTCAGTTTCCATCACTATCATTTGTCGACCAAAAGAGGTTTATTATTTGTACTTCAGATATTGGGTGTATTCAAATTCTCCCTTCTTTTCGTTCCATACCAACGGATGGATGTCCCAATACCGGTTCGATGAAGGCTTCTCGAGTTTTTGTGCGATAATGACTTTTTCGCCGTCTGTTCGCACGTTGATCATGCCGTACACCGTTACGGTTCTTTCAAGTATCTCATTTTTCTCGTCCTCGTCTTTAGGGTCTTTCTTGTTCAGTTTTACAAACTCTTTGCTCGATCTGGCCAGTTCGGTTGAGAATATCAACGAACGTTCTCCGCGGCTGTGTTTGCCAATGGTGCCCAAGGTGTCGGGACGAGGATGTACGTGCGGTTCTTCATCGCCGCTTGAAATGATGGTCACAATCGGATTAAGCACTTTCAGAAACTCGCTTGAGAAATCGGCGCTGCCATGGTGACACGATTTGGCGATGTCGACTTCCAAGAGTTCTCTGGTCTTGTGTATGGCTTCCTCCAGTTCCGCTTCCAACTCTTTTCTTTTGGCGTCAGTGGTGGCTTTGTCTATTTGTGTCTTGATCTTTTGTATGTCTTTACCGGAGAAGTAGCGAATCAAGTTGTATTCAGATTTTGTGTTAAGGTCTCCCCCGAGAAGTAGTCTCAGATGCCCCATCGTAAGTTTGATGATGACAGAGTGTCCGTTTTTGGTTTTGCCTTTGTTGCTATCAAACACGGGCAGGGCGTCTTTCCCGTTGATCTTTTCTGCCACAGGGCCCAAGATTTCCATTGTCACGCCACAGTCCTTGTAGATGGGATCAGAACCATACCGTACTGCTTCCTTGGGTGCTGCCGTTTTCTTTAACAGTTTGATGTAGTCTCCTTGATTGACGGAACCATTAATCCGCTTTTCATAATCTTCGTTGGTATCGCACAAATCGGTAACATAATTGTGTTTGTTGTATTTGACAATCGTACCTAACGTGTCGATTGCTGAGCCGCTTCCTTCAACCATTCCGTTGTGATAGATCTTATTGATGGTAAACTGTTGGGCGGCACCTTTCGTTAAGTCGAAGATCTTTTCGAATCCTTGGTAATGGTCTTCGTCCGAGTGTGAGATAACAACTGTGAAGGGCGGTGGCGCAGCGCTGGCCTTTTTTATATTGAAGCGCCATTTGAGAAAACGGTACATGTTTTCGGAGCCACCAGCATCTATAAGAAAATGCTTGTCATCGGGGGTTGCAATGTGACAGCCGTCCCCTTGTCCCACATCAACAAAGTTGACTTCGAGGATTCTTTCGGCTTGCATGTCCGATTCCTTGATGTAGCCGGAACAATTACGACTTCTGACGCTGATGTACTCAACACCGTCGATGGTTTTCTTTACATAGGCACCATTCTTTAAGTTAGGTTTGATGAAGTCGCCAAACAGCAACTCTTTAACGACGGTGAATTTCTTCTTTCCTTTTGAATCGGTCTTATAGTTTTTCAGTTCTACCGACGGATATATTGCATATCCTGTTTCCAGTACCGTAGCCATGGCTTTAGATTTAGATTGTTTTTATAGCGTTATTTTATCGATGGCAAAACTAAAACAAAAAAACAAAAAAACAAAAAGCCTTGAATAATTAGAAGTAGGGGCGGTGGAATCTCATCTTTTGTTCGTCCTGATGAAATGTCCCTCTTGAACAGCAACAAATGTTGCGACAACGGCTATAATGACCAACGGAACAAACGATTCCAAAAATACCGTCAAAGGAACTCCAACAAAAAGCAAAACCCCAGTTACTTTGTTGGCAACAGTATGAGGAAAGATGCATTTTTTGTACATCACTAAGGCAGAGATTTCATCAACAAACCTTACTCTAACACAAAGCTCCTCGGATAGAAGTCGC
>DBXU01000154.1:26784-26938 GCA_002310075.1 Bacteroidales bacterium UBA1204
GTGAATTTCAGCACGCAATAGTTTGGGTCGGTGACGCCACCTGGGTAGTATTCCGTGTCGCCATCGCGCCAAATCATCTCCTTGCTTTTGGCATCGGTCAGCACCTCCATAGTGCCGCGCAACATCATGCCCTTGAAGCCTTCGGCATCGCAGA
>DBXU01000154.1:27016-29064 GCA_002310075.1 Bacteroidales bacterium UBA1204
TTGATGCCTTCACGCACTCGAGGTGACAGCATGGCCTTGGTGCAAGGGAAGCCCTCCTCATCGACTGACGATATCATGGTGATGGGCAGTGTGTCGGCCATCTTGGCGATAAGTTCTTTAACGCCCATCAAGGCAGGGTTTTCTGGACGGTCATCATCTATCGACAATTCCTTACGCCAACGTTTCAGGTGCGGAAAGTACATCTTCATTTGGCCGATGTATTCTTCCTTCGTGATGGGCTGCGGCAGTCCTTTGTTTACCTCGTCCACAAACTGAGCACAATGCTCAATCATTTCGTCCATCGTGCAGTCTTGCAGGAACCTGCCGTCCTTATAGCAATAGATGCAATAATCCTCATTTTTGCTTCCATCGGCATTGGTGCCGAGGATTTCGTTGGTGAGCGGCATTCCGCAGCTCTGACAAAACTTTTGTTCCATGGCTAAACTATTTTACAGCGTATCATGATAGATGTCAGAACCACCCGAGGTGGTACAGTCGCCAGTGAAGGCATTACCCGTGAAATGCAGGTCGCTGGCACCTGAGAGGTTGACCTTGATAGTGCCGTCGCAGTGGATATAGACATTGCTGGCGCCCGACATTGAGCCTTCGCACCAGTTGCAAGCGAAACCATATCTGTTTCCGTTGATGGTTTTCTTGATGTCGCTAGCACCTGTCAAGTCAATTTTGAGCGTGCCGACTTGTCCCTCAAGGGTAGCATTAGAAGCACCGCTCATATCAAGATCAAGTTCATCGGCGTCCACATAGCCTTTGTAGCTGGAAGCGCCCGAAAGGTCCATCTCAATTTCGTCAGCCTCAATGTCGCAATAAATCTCGGAAGCCCCCGACAATTCTATATCAACTTTTTCACCATAAATGCCATATTCCGAATGGAACTCCGAAGCACCCGACAAATCAACACTCGTGAGGTCAGCATTATAAGGCAGAATCACAGTCATGTCCTTTCCGAGATTGTTATGCCATCCCTTGAGATAGATTTTCAAGGTGTTCTCAACGGTTTCAACCACCACATTCGGCATGACACGCTCGCCCGCAGTGATGGTGATCTGTGTCGCAGCATTGCTGACGGTGACGTCAAATGCATCCTCAACTTCAAGCTCGGTATAGGAACCCGAAATGCTGAAATCCTTTGAAATAGATTCACCAGCAAACTTTTCACAACCACTGAAAGCAAACAAAACGATGACGGATAGAATTGCAAGATATTTCTTCATTATAAATGGGCCGCTCTTATATACCATCGGGCATCGGTTTTAATACTATGGTGTACTTGGTTATAACGGCTGCAAAAGTAGTTTATTATCCGTTCCGAAACGAAAACCATACATGGACATTTTTATGGACTTTGCGATATTTTGTTCTCAAAACGCATGGGATTTGCATGGGATTTCCCTACTTTTGCGGCGGATAATAACGGAACAGTTGTTTATTATGGCAAGACCGACAAGCGTTACGAAAGAAAAAATACTCGCTGCTGCCATTGACATCGTGAGAAAAGGCGGCACTTCCGCACTTACTGCCCGAAACCTTTCCTCTGCGTTGGGTTGCGGCACCAATGCCGTTTTCTCGAAATTTGGTTCCATGGAAGGCGTTATGGAGGCCGTCCGCACCGATGCCCGCCGTATGTTCAAAGAGCGTGTCGGCGCAGGTTTTTCCTTGAACCCACCTTTCAAAGGCATGGGCTTGGCCTTCCTTTGGTTCGCGATAGACGAGCCCCAACTCTTCAAATTGGTGATGGACGACAAGGCTTCGGCAGCCTCTTTTGAGGATTACATCAACACTCAAGTGGGCTTCAAACAGGAATCGATTGCCGCCATCAGCCAGTCTTTCGGTTTGCAGGGGAAAGAGGCCGAAATGCTTTATTACCAACTGATGCTTGTCGGTATCGGGTTGGCGCATACTTGCGTGGAAGGTGGTGCGGCACTCAGCATCCCCCAAGTGTCCGAAATCTTCGGCAAGAATGTGAGGTCATTCCTGATGGTCATTCGCGCCGGCAATGATGATCGCGAATCATTTATGCCTCAAGAAGG
>DBXU01000154.1:29113-29723 GCA_002310075.1 Bacteroidales bacterium UBA1204
AACCACCTGCTGCAAGAGCTTCACGCGGCGCCCCGCTATATCCAGGACAATGAATGGGTTGAAATGGAACGCGTGTTCCGAAACGGTTTCTCCCTCACGCCTGAATCGCTTCGGGAGGAGTATCCCAACCTCACCCGTGGCGACATCCGCCTGATCATGCTTTCCCGACTTCAGTTTTCCGTGACAGAGCAAGCCCTTCTTTTGGGTATTTCGCCCGCCTCAGTCACCAAGGCACGACAAAGGCTCAAAGCCAAATTGGGGATGTGACGAACCATCCTCCAACCTATGATTTCATTCTTTCTTGGGCATCCTTACCTGCGCCCGTGCCCTTGTATTTGCTGCGTGTCGAGTTCAGGCGATAATATACCGAAACTTGCAACTTGTGCGTTGAGAAGACATTGTTTTGCTGGATTTGGTAGTAGCCCATGTCGCTGTATTCGTTCATGCCACTGTGTCGCAGGATGTCGAGCACGGCGGCACGGACGGTGAGCGACTTGTCTTTCAGGAAGCTCTTCTGCACGACAACGCCAAGGTTTGCATAGTTGTAGTCGTTGTAGAAATTCAACTGATGACCGTGCGAGCGAAACATGAAGTTGATGTCGATTTTCCA
>DBXU01000067.1:0-773 GCA_002310075.1 Bacteroidales bacterium UBA1204
ATGGCCGCTTTGTTTGCCGTGTTGGGCATTGCCGTGTTCTTCTGGTTCTCGTTCCATCAGAACGGTCAGTCGCTGACTGTTTTCGCCCGCGACTTCGTTAACTCCGAACAGATTGCCCCTGAGATTTGGGAGGCATTGAATCCTTTGTATGTCATCATCCTCACTCCGTTGGTGATGGGTATTTTCGCTGCCTTGGCAAGGAAAGGTAAAGGTGTGTCGACGCCTCGTAAGATTGCCCTCGGCATGTTCATTGCTGGCATGGCCTATCTCTTCTTGATGGTGTTGTCTATCATGAACAACTATCCTTCGGGCACCGACTTCCGCGCCATGGATGCCGCACAGATGGACGCCGCAGGATTGCATAAGCAAGGGTATTGGGTGATGTTTGTCATCTATTTCTTCCTGACCGTGGCCGAATTGTTCATCTCGCCGCTGGGTCTGTCGTTTGTGTCGAAGGTCGCACCTCGTCACTTGTTGGGTCTCTGCCAAGGTCTGTGGCTGGCTGCTACTGCCATCGGCAACCTGTTCATCTTCGTTGGACCTCTCATGTACAACGCTTGGCCGATCTGGATTTGCTGGGCTGTGTTCTTGGCTATCTGCCTCATCTCCATGTCAGTCATGTTGGGTATGGTGAAGTGGCTTGAACGCGTCACCGCCTAACACAAACCATAAACTTTAAACGCTCTACAGATGTTTAAAGGACATCCTAAAGGCCTATATGCGCTCGCCCTCGCCAACACGGGCGAGCGCTTTGGCTATTATACCATGTTGGC
>DBXU01000067.1:835-2664 GCA_002310075.1 Bacteroidales bacterium UBA1204
TTCCTCGGATGCGTCTATTTCATGCCCCTCATCGGTGGCATGCTGGCCGACCGTTTCGGCTATGGCAAGATGGTGAAGTCGGGTATCGTGGTGATGTTCTTAGGTTACTTGCTGTTGGCGGTGCCTATGGTAACGACTACGGCAAAAGTCACCATGTTCTCTGCCTTGGCACTCATCGCCATCGGCACGGGCCTTTTCAAGGGCAACCTCCAGGTGATGGTGGGCAACCTCTACGACGAGGCCAAATACAGTGCCTTCCGCGACAACGGCTTCAGCCTGTTCTATATGGCCATCAACATTGGCTCGATGTTCGCACCCATGGCCGCTACCAAGGTGACGGACTTGTTCCTCGGCAAGGCAGGCTTCAGCTACGTGCCGCAGATTCCTTCGCTGGCGCACCAGTTTCTGGATGGAACGATTTCTGACGAAGCATTATCTTCCTTCGAGGCTTTGGCAGTGCAGCAAGGTGGCAATGTCAGCGACTTGGCTGGCTTTGCCAATAACTACATCGATGCCTTGTCGGGTGCCTATAACTACGGCTTCGGCGTGGCATGCATCTCGTTGATTCTCTCGATGGCTATCTACCTGAGCTGCCGCAAGTGGTTCAAGCATGCTGATGTCAATACCAAGCAGGCCAAGGCGATGGAAAGCACCACTGTGAATGTTACAGAACTCTCGAAGGAGCAGACGCGTGAGCGCATCACGGCCTTGGTGATGGTCTTCGCCGTGGTCATCTTCTTCTGGATGTCGTTCCAGCAGGCCGGTCTCTGCCTGACCTACTTCGCACGTGATTACACACAAAGCAGTGCCACTGGCTTTACGCGTATTGGCTTCAACATTTGGTCGCTGACCTTAATTGCCATCTCGGTATACACGCTGTTTGGCATCTTCCAGTCGGAGACGAAGCGCAACAAACTGATATGCGGCGTTGTAACGGTGTTGCTATGGGTAGGTGCCATTGCCTTGTATCTTGGCATGCCCGATCCGATTAACATCCTGCCGCAGCAGTTCCAGCAGTTCAACCCCTTCTTCGTGGTCGCCCTGACGCCCGTCTCGATGGCAGTCTTTGGCGCCTTGGCGAAGAAAGGTAAAGAGCCTTCTTCGCCGCGTAAGATCGGCTTGGGTATGATTGTCGCTGCGTTGGGCTTCCTTATCTTGGTCGTTTGTTCCTTCCCCTTGGCCAGTCCAGCCGAGCTGAAGGCTCAAGGTGGCGTGAGCAGCACTTTGGTCTCGCCCAACTGGCTCATCAGCACCTATTTCGTGCTGACCTTCGCTGAGCTTCTGTTGAGCCCCATCGGCATCTCCTTTGTCACCAAGGTGGCGCCGCCCAAGTACAAGGGTATGATGATGGGCATGTGGTTCTGCGTGACCGCCATCGGTAATTACCTCACCAGCGTCATCGCTCGCATCTGGGGCACCGGTATGCCACTTTGGATGGTCTGGGGCGTGCTCGTCGTGCTTTGCCTGCTCTCCGCCGTGTTCATTTTCTCGATTATGAAACGACTTGAACGGGCGACATCGGGTTGCTGATAATCAAAATAATAGGACTGTAGGGCTGCCATATTATGACAGCCCTACAAATTTTTATTATTTTTGCAGCCAAAATAGAAACCCATGTCAAGAAATGAACAAGAACTGAAAGGTGTCACATTGTTGGGCAACCAGAACACGCAGTATAATTACGATTATACCCCCGAGGTATTGGAAACGTTTGAGAACAAACATCCTGAGAACGAGTACCTTGTCACTTTGGATTGCCCCGAGTTTACCTCGCTGTGTCCCAAGACGGGTCAGCCCGATTTTGGTCACCTGATCATCAACTACATCCC
>DBXU01000067.1:2705-3863 GCA_002310075.1 Bacteroidales bacterium UBA1204
TGCGTCAACATCATCATGAAGGACTTGGTCAAGCTGATGGATCCCAAGTATCTGGAGGTCATAGGCTTGTTCAATCCCCGTGGCGGCATCTCCATCAAGCCCTTCGCCAATTACGGCGACGCCGAGCATCAGGACATGGTCAAACAACGTTTAATGTCAGCATTCCACAACTCATGAAAGACGCTGTGATTATCATCTCGGGTGGCATGGACTCGACGACCATGCTCTATGAGTTCAAGGACGAAATTGCCTTGGCCATCACTTTCGACTATGGCTCAACCCAAAATGGCCGTGAGCGCATTTGCGCCATCACGCATTGCCAACGTCTGGGCATCAAGCATATCGTGGTGCCGCTCGAATTTATGCATCGTTACTTCAAGAGTGCCCTGTTGATGACCGCCGACGACATCCCAGAAGGCAATTACGATGACGAGAACATGAAGTCAACCGTTGTGCCTTTCCGTAATGGCATTATGCTGGCCATCGCGGCGGGTATTGCAGAGAGCAACGGCCTGAAACGCGTGATGATTGCCAACCATGCTGGTGACCATTCCATTTATCCCGACTGTCGTCCGGGCTTTGTCAATGCCATGTCGGAAGCCATGTCGGAGGGAACGTATGAGAACATCAAAGTCTATGCGCCGTACACCCACTTGAGCAAGAAGGAAATCGCCGAGCACGGCAAGGCTCTGGGTCTGGATTACGCCGAGACCTATTCCTGCTACAAAGGTGGCGAGAAGCATTGCGGCAAATGCGGCACCTGCCGGGAACGCCGCCAAGCCCTGAAAGATGCCGGCATCGAAGACCATACTGAATATGAATCCATTCTTTAAACTCTAAACTGAAAATGTATTACGTCAGAAAAACCTTAGAAATATCCGCCTGCCATCAGCTTTACCTCGACTATGAGAGCAAATGCGAGAACCTGCACGGCCACAACTGGAAGATCAATGTGTATTGCCGTGCTGAAAAGCTTGACAGCAATGGCATGGTGTGCGACTTTACTGAGATCAAGCGATTGATACATGGTAAGATTGACCATACCAACATCAACGAGGTGCTTGACTTCAACCCGACGGCTGAGAACTTGGCCAAATGGATTGTGGATACCGTCCCGAACTGCTACCGCGCTGATGTGTGGGAGTCGCGCGACAACAA
>DBXU01000067.1:3893-8468 GCA_002310075.1 Bacteroidales bacterium UBA1204
GCTTTGCGTCATTGACTCCGTCGAATCTTCGATTTGCGAGGAGGAACGACGAAGCAATCCAGACATAATGTTCAAGATTAACGAAATATTCTACTCCCTGCAAGGTGAGGGCTTCCATAGCGGAACGCCCGCTGTCTTCGTGCGTTTCAGCGGCTGCAACTTGCGTTGTGCGTTTTGTGATACGCAGCACCAAGGAGGGGAGCTGTTGTCATCGCAGGAGATTGTGGATGAAGTCAATAAATATTCTGTTGCATCCATGGTTGTGCTGACGGGTGGCGAACCTTCCCTGTTCATTGACGAGGCTTTTGTGGCTGAACTGAAACAAAAGACGGGCAAGGCCATTGCCATCGAAACCAATGGGACGCGACCTTTGCCAAACAACTTGGATTGGGTAACGCTTTCCCCAAAATCAGCCTTTGAGGGCGGCGATTTTGAGCCTTGTGTGTTAAAGCGTTGTGATGAATTGAAGGTGGTTTATCTTGGTCAGGATTTGGCGCAATATAAGGATATTGAGGCAAAGCATCATTTTTTGCAGCCGTGTTTTTGTGAAGACGAAACACAACAAAAAGCCAACATGAAAGCCTGTGTTAAAGCCGTGATGCAGAATCCTGGCTGGAGGCTTTCCTTGCAAATCCACAGGATATTGAATATCAGATAGTTTACTTCCTCCTTTGGAAGTTCCTCCTTGGCTCGCTGTACACCAAAAACACAGCGGGCTTTTTGTTTAAGTCGCCTTTGTAGTTTTTCCATTCCCCGATGCTTTGGCTGATGATGAGTTCATCCTCGCAGGTGAGGTTGCAAGCCACACAAACTCTTGTAGCAGGGTGGAGGTTCTTGCATAAGTCCTGCAGCATGGTGTTGTTTCGGAAAGGCGTCTCAATGAACAGCTCCGTCTCGTTGTTGGCTGCTGACCTGCGCTCCAAGTCCTTGATGGCGTTTTGTCGCTCTGGACTTTTGATAGGCAGGTAGCCATGGAAGGCAAATGACTGTCCGTTGAACCCCGAGGCCATTAAAGCCAGAATCATTGCGTTAGGACCGACCAAAGGAATCACTTGTATGCCAGCGGAATGAGCCAAGTCCACGACCAATGCACCTGGATCAGCGACGCAGGGGGTGCCAGCCTCCGACATCAAGCCCATGTCCTCGCCTTGCAGACAGGCGCCGAGGTGCTCCATGAGGTCGAGGTGCTGGGTGTTATGCTTGTCTAATTCAATGAACTCAATGTCGTCGATGGCATTGTCCATCCCGATGCGGCTTAGCACACGACGCGAGGTTCGGGTGTTCTCCACGACAAAATGTTTCAATCGTTTCACGATTTCAAGCGTTCCGGCAGGGATGACTTGTTCGGGCTTGGTGGCGCCAAGGAGGTTGGGCACCAAGAATAGTTTTCCGAAAGAGTTGGAGTTCATTGGTTAGAGGAGTTTACATCGAAATCTTTTTCTCAATGTCGGCAAGCATCACCTTGAATTGTTTGTCAGTCTCTAGGCGGTCGGAGACAGTCTTGCAGGCATGGTGTACGGTAGCGTGGTCCTTGTTGCCACATTGTTTTCCAATTGATGACAGACTGGCATTGGAATATTTCTTGGAGAGATACATGGCAATCTGTCGGGCTTGGACGACTTGGTGCTTGCGTGTCTTTTGGGAAAGCTGCTCAATGGGAAGGTTAAAGTAGTCGCATACGACGTTGATGATATACTCAACCGACACCTCTTTCACCGTGTTGCGCACAAAGCGTTCGATGATTTGTTGGGTGAGCTCAACGGTAATGGCTTTCTTGTTCAGCGATGATTGTGCAATGAGAGAAATCAAAACGCCTTCAAGCTCACGGATGTTGGTGCGAATATTGGTGGCAAGGAATTCGACAATGTTGTCGGGTAGGCTAATACCGTTGTTGTAGAGCTTGTCTTTGATGATAGTAGTGCGAGTTGCAACATCGGGCATCTGTAAGTCGGTGGTCAAGCCCCATTTGAATCTTGACATCAGCCGAGGTTCCATGTCTTGAAGGTCTGCAGGGAACTTGTCGCAAGTAATGACGAGCTGCTTGTTGTTCTGGTGCAGATGGTTGAAGATATGGAAGAAGGTTTCTTGTGTCTTCGGCTTCTTGGCCAGGAACTGGATGTCGTCGATGATGAGCACGTCAATCATCTGATAGAAATGAACGAAATCGTTCAAATTCTTGTTTTTGGACGCGGTAACATATTGGGTGATGAACTGCTCGGCTTGGACGTATAACACGGTCTTTTGCGGGAAGCGTCGTTTCACCTCGTTACCGATGGCATGGCATAGATGGGTTTTGCCAAGGCCGGTATTACTATATATTAACAAAGGGTTAAAGGCTGTGCCACCTGGATTTGCCGCCACAGTCATACCACCTTGACGGGCAATGCGATTGCAATCGCCCTCAATGAAATTGTCAAAAGTATAATTCTCTTTTAATTGTGAGTCAATCTGCAGCTTTTTCAAGCCAGGGATGATAAAAGGGTTGATTACACTTTGTGAAAGGCCTTCAGGTGCGGGACGACCAATCGGGTTTTTCGTGTCATTGCGGTTCGATCCGGGCACCACCATGGTGTATGACCTGTCGGAGCTATCCATGATGATGCTGTATTCCAGCTTTCCATCTTCACCGATAACTCTTTTGATGGTGGTGCGTAATAGATCGATGAAATGCTCCTCTAACCACTCATAAAAAAACTGACTGGGTACTTGAATTGTCAACACGCTGTTGTTAAGCGACAAGGGGACGATGGGCTCAAACCATGTGGCATAGCTCTGCTCTGAGGTGTTGTCTTTAATCACCTCAAGACACTTCTTCCATGTGGCAATATGATTCCCTTTCATCGGAATGCCCTTGAATTTTAATGCTTTACTGATTTACAACGGCTGAAACGCGTGTTGAAAGCGTCTTTTTCTGCCTTTTGACCGTGCAAAATTCGAATAATAAATGTTAATAAAAAAATTTTTTTTCTATTGATTTTGAATTTTGTTTTTTGTAAAATACGAAGATTTTATAAAAATAAATTAATAACTTAATCTAAGCAATTGATTTATATTGTATTGATATATGTTATTTTTACACCGTATAGATTTTGGAATTTGTCAACAATTCTATTCGCCTCATTTTGCCTTGTTGAAAACTCCATGTAACAATCAAGCTCGAAGCGTGGATTTAGCTGCTCTATGCCTTCTTCTTTCATGATGCGCATCACTTCATTCATTAAAGGATAAGCAAATTCGAGGCTGTATAAATTGTTAATTGTTTTTTGCATTATGGTGGAATTATCCAGCGCTTCGCGGGCTGCAGTCTTGTAAGCGTTGATTAGTCCACTGGTTCCCAGCTTGATACCACCGAAGTATCGTGTCACGACGATACATACGTTGGTGACATCCTTCGAAAGAATCTGATTAAGGATGGGCTTGCCTGCCGTTCCCGATGGCTCACCGTCGTCGCTTGATCGGAAGGTCTTCTTGTCGGGACCAATCATATAGGCGAAGCAATGATGCCTTGCATCGAAGTATTTCTTTTTTACCGATGCCACAGCAACTTTGGCTTCCTCCTCGTTCATAACGATGAAGGTTTCGGCGATGAACTTGCTTCCCTTCTCCTTGTACAGGCCTTCACCGCAAGAGTCTAACATATAATAGGTGTCGTCGTTCATGGCTTCGTAGTGATAAGGATGACAGCGATGATGGCAATGGCCAAGCCAAGGTAGTTCTTCCAGGTGAGTTTTTCCTTGAAAAGCAGCCAACCCGTGAGTGCAGTGAGGCTGACCACACCGATGTTATAGACTGGAAAGAGCACCACGTTATCGAAACAACGCATGGCGTGATATACACAGAAGGTGGAGAAGAAATTGATGACACCTAAGCCGATGCCTCCGACGGCGCTTTTCCATTGCCATTTCGACTTGCCTCTTATGAGGTCGTAGACCACGAGGAGAATGCCGAAGAGCAAGGCGATGAAATAGATGAAGGCGATCATGAAGCTCATGTCGGGAGCAGCGTTTTTCTGCTCAGTGAGTTTCATCAAAATGTCACCGGTGCCTGTCCCGAAAAAGATGAGGATTGGTAGTAACCAATTGGTTTTGTTTGGTTTGTCATTTTCATTTTTTCCACCTAATACCAACGTCAAAGCCACCAAAGCCAGCACGATGCCAGTCGTGGCGACCCAATTCAGCTTCTCGCTAAACAGCACCACGCCCGCCAAAGTGGGCAGCACCACGGAGAGCTTGCTTGACAGCGAGGTGACCGTCACGCCCGAGAGTTGGGTGGAGGCTGTCATCAGCACGTAGGTGAAGATGAACCAAAAACCCGTNNAGCGAGAGGCCGAACCAAGGCTCGCCGACCAACTGCGCGGGTGTGTCGAATTGCTTGCACATCAGGAAGCCCGTACAGGTGGCGAAGACATAGTTCCACATCAGCGCCTGGTGGTTGTCCAGGTTGAAGCGTTCAAAGAGCCTCATGGCCACGAAAACGCCCGTGGAGCATAATATGGCAAGAATCAAATAAACCATCGTGGTAGGGACGCATCGCGTGCGTCCGATAATATTGCGGCAAAATTATGGATTTTTGCCT
>DBXU01000107.1:0-443 GCA_002310075.1 Bacteroidales bacterium UBA1204
AGGCCTGCGTTGAAAGACTGTGCTTTGACCTGGCTTAGATTAATGGCAAACAAAAAACCGAGGGCAAGAAAAACAAAACGCTTTTTCATAATTAGTTATAATTCGCTTGATACTGGTAATAGCGGTCGAGNNACGAAGCGGTAGGTCTCGGTGCCGCGAAGATAACCTGCACGACAACAAGTGTCGTTGCGGTATTTTGACTTGTTGAGGATATAGTAGTCCACATTATCGTCCCAGATATCCGGGGCGCTGCCGTATTTGGCGGCGAGGCGTTGCGCGTCATAGACATGGCCGAGGCCCGCATTATAGGCAGCCAACACAAATTTGACACGTTCCGTGCTGTCGGCCACCCTGTTCTCGAAACACTCGCCCAGATAAGCCAACAGCTTGCCGCCCGCTTCAATCTGCTCCTCGGGCGACGAGTCGTAGTCGATGCCATACTT
>DBXU01000107.1:528-750 GCA_002310075.1 Bacteroidales bacterium UBA1204
CAGACGCCAGTCCCAACCGATCTTCTTGGCCGTCTTCTTGATCAAGGGATCGAACTCGGAAAGCTGTCCGGCCTTAGGCTTGCTACGGTTCGCTCTGCCGTTGTTGACATACTTAGCCAGCAGGCGGCGTAGGTGGCGCTGCTCCACACCTTCAATCCATGTGTTGATGGCATTGACAAGAGAAGAGTCGGAGTTTTGGTTCAGCATAGCCCAGCCTATGGG
>DBXU01000107.1:832-987 GCA_002310075.1 Bacteroidales bacterium UBA1204
TAGTCGGCACGACCGTCGGAGACCGCCTCCACCAGCTCGATGCCGTTCAGCGTGTCGCATTCGACCACATAAATGGTGTCGCCGATGCAATCCGAAAGGTATTCAAGCACCTTCACGGCATAGCTGCCTTTGGTGACATGGATGGTCTTGCCTGC
>DBXU01000107.1:1124-2850 GCA_002310075.1 Bacteroidales bacterium UBA1204
TCGACTTCGCAGGAATCCAGCATCTTGAAACAGGTGTCGAGGTTGTCCTCGACCTTCATCTCCAGCTCAAGGCCGTTGGAACTGCAGAAATCGCTGAGCAAGTCGTATTCGAAGCCTGAAGGCTTCTTCCCGAATTCATTGTAATTAATCTCGCCACAATTGGTCACGGCTACCAAAGTGCCGCGCTCCAACAAATGCTCAAAAACCGTCAAAGTATCTTCCTCCACCTGGGCCTCATTCGTATCCATCTCATTATCAACACGGTTATTACACGCAGAGAAAGAGATCAGCATCGTGACGAAGAAAAGGATTTGGATTGTTTTCTTTAAATGCTTTGTCATTTCAGTCCGATTTGAAGCGGTAAAAGTAGTTATTTTTATGATTTGATTAAAAAAAACGCGATGTTTTTGACGTTTTTTGTAATTTCGCACCCTTATTTCACAGATGAAATGGCTAAGAAAATACAAGATCCCGACTTTTGGTATTCGTTTCTACTCCCCTATGTGAATTGGAATACGCGCCGTGCCTACCGACGCTTTGAAGTGCATGGCAAAGAGCATCTTCCGAAAGACAGTGCCGTCATCTTCGGCGTCAACCACAGCAATACGTTGATGGATGCCTTGGTGTTGCTTTCGGCCGATAACATCAGGAAAGTGTTCATTGCGCGAGGCGACATCTTCAAGAACCCTGCCGTGGCCAAGATCCTTAACTTCCTGCGTATCCTGCCCATCTTCCGCATCCGCAATGGCGTGGCAGCCGTGCGCCAAAACGATGACTCGCTCAACAAGGCCGTCGACGTCATCCACGACCATGTCGACCTCTACCTCTTCCCTGAGGGCACCCACCGCACCAAACACTCGCTGATGCGCATGGGCAAAGGTCTGTTCCATATCGCCTTGGATGCCAACAAGCAATTCGGTGACAAGAACCCTGTCTATATCATCCCGACCGCCATCGAATACGGCGACTATTTCCGTTATCGCAGCACGGCGATGATCAACTTCGGCGAACCTATCAACGTGACCGAGTTCATCCACAACACCACCGAGGAAAACGAAGCCGTTACCATCAACCAACTCAAGGACATCCTCGGAGAAGAAATCTCGAAGCTCTTCACCTATATCCCTGACGACGAGGACTATGATGCCATCTGGGAAATCGTGAAAATGAAAAACGAGAAACGCGCCGGAGGGCTCTACAAGAAGATGCTTCGCAACCGTGCCACCGTTGAGAAAGTGCTGAAATACAGGGAAGAACAACCCGAGCAAGCCAAAAACCTCTTTGAGCGCGTGATGGCATTTGCGCAAGAGCGGAGACGGCAGAAAATTTCCGTCATGTCGACCGCAAAAAAGTATCCTTTGGTCAACTTCTTGTGGAAATTTATTGTGCTGCTCATCGGTCTGCCCTTCTTCGTCGCTTCGGCTGCCGTCAACCTGCCCGTATGGCTCACCACGCTGATTATCAAGGGGAAATTGAAGGACAAAGCCTTCAGCAACACGGTCAGCTTTGGCGTGAAGCTAGTGCTTTTCCCCATCGTATTCGTTGTGGGCACCATCCTGCTGTTCTGCAATCTGCCTTGGTATTGGGCCTTGGCTGGCACTGTACTGCTTTTCTATTCCTACTCACTCTTCGTGGACTATTGCGAACTGTGTCGTCGCTGGATCTCCGATGTGCGCTGGACCTTCAAGGACAAGCTCCGTAAGCAATATAAGGCATTAAACCTCAA
>DBXU01000049.1 GCA_002310075.1 Bacteroidales bacterium UBA1204
AGCTTCTGGAGCGGCTTCGCCTCGGGTGCAGTGGCCTCGTTTGTGAGTACTTCTACTGGGATAATGACTGCCGAACTGCCGAAAGCGTGGCAAGTAACTTGCATGGTTGCCGCAGGCGGCCTCTCGGGCGGCGTTTCGTCCTCGATGGCCGGCGGCGACTTCTGGGACGGCGTGTGCAACGGGTTGATATGCGCGGGGTTGAACCATGCGATGCATTTGGCAGCGGAAACGATGGTGGGGCCGGATGACCCGCCTGAGAAAAACACAAAAAACAAATCAACTAATAAGGATAATAAAGTGGTTGAAGGATCTGCAGTTATAAGTGGAGAAGCCGCAATTGTTAAAACTGCTGCAGATTGGGCTGCGGGTGGAAGTAAAGTGGAAATATTAAATGGTATTAGCAAATGGTCAAAACGTCTTGGAATTGCTGGTACTGTTATAAATGTTGCCGTCAACGTGAACAAAGCTGTTCAAGTCAAGTACCAAACCATAATTTAAGTAATGAAAAAATTTATACTAACACTATATTACAGATTGTTTTACTGGTTTTTTCGTTTTAATAAGAAGCAAGCATCAGGTGCTGAGGAAACAGACAAGGAAGCAAGTATATTGGCAGTAATGCTATTATCAGGAGTAATGTTTTTGTTTGTTTTTTCACTTCTTTTTGCGGTTTCATTGTTTGTAATTCGCTTGCCTAAACCGAGCTCTTTGTTCATTTATGCTGTTGGTATAGTGATAGTTGTTTTTAATGGTTTTTTCTTTTTTAGTCATAAGAGGTATTTGATGATTAAGAAAAGATTTGAGAATGAAGATAAGAGAACTCGAATTGTAAGGTCGTTATTATGCTTTTTATTTGTGTTTATATTAATGTTTGCCATGGGCATATTAGGGGTTTTGTTTGGAAACCCTTTTCTTGAACAATGATGATTCACTTTTAATTAAAAAAATCCTTTCGGGATGAACGACTGATAGAATAATGAACACTTGCTCAGCATATTACCAATCCGTAAACAAAGCTTTTGCTTATGAGTCCCACGGCACCCTTGGCGGTGTTTCCACCTGGGCGCGCGGCGGCAGCTTCTGGAGCGGCTTCGCCTCGGGTGCGGCATGGCGTTGCATCGCAAAGAGAAATAACATAAATCTGTATAAGAGATGGAAAAAAATACCGAACATAAACTTGGCAACAAAATAGCATTGGCTATTGCAGCCATTCTGATCCCATTTTTCTCTTTCTCGCAAGTCCGCATCGACTGGCAGCAATGCTACGGAAACGCGAGTAGCATGGACTGGGCGACGAGCATTCTCCCAACGGACGAAGGATGTCTGGTACTTGGCACTGTCTATCATCCGAATAATCCCGGCATGGTGTCGTGTGGCACAGAGAACAACAATAGAACCGCATGGCTGCTTCAGATCGAAGGTCAAGGCGAGTTGATGGAACAACAATGCTGGCCGTCTTTCCAATTGAACAATGCCATTTCCATCAAGGAAGCAAAAACGGGGAATGATGCGTATTACATGAACACGCATGAATATGGCGATGTGACGATACGTATGATAGACGGAGCCTTTAATGAGACCTGGAGCAGGAGGATTGGGGATTTCGGCACTAGCATGTTCCCTACCGACGACGGAGGCGTGCTGTTAGGAGGTTCATACGGCTCTTGGGGTAAAAATCGGAATGAAGATAGCCTGCTCAAATTGGACAGGAATGGGAATGCGGAATGGGGACTTTCGTTGGGCCTCCCTGGCAGTTGTGATGATGTGGCTGTCTTTCAAGCGAAAGACGGAGAATATTATGTTTTAGGCCCGATCGAGACAGGGACCTCTCTTATAAGGATTGGCCGTAACGGTCAGATAGAATGGAGACGCAATTATGGCGAGAACAGAAGCGACATATTGAAAGTCCTAGTGGAACTTGAGGACGGTTTGTTGTTGGGAGGCCGTGTCGCTTCAGGAATGGAAGGGCATCATGGCGACAGGGATGCATGGTTGGTCCGTACCGACAAGGAAGGCAATGTGCTATGGTCGCGCTGCTACGGCGGTTCATATTTTGACGGATGCAATACCGTCTTCCACAACCCTAACGGAGGATTCACGGTGTTCGCCAATAGTAACTCGAATGACGGAGACGTGGAGAGCAACAGCCAGGGGGCGGCCAATGTAGGCAAGATTTGGGTGTTTCATGTCGACCCGTCAGGCGAGTTGCAATGGGAGCGTAGCTTTGGTGCGGTCAACCAGGACGTGTATTGCAATGACGTGGCCCAAACCAAGGACTACCAGTATGTGGTGGCGGGATGGGCCCGTTGGGAAGAGAGTTACTCTGGCGATGTCAACTGCTCCAACATCGAACTGATTCCCGGTTCAGGTGTCAACTACTGGGTGCTGCACGTTACCGACACGATCAACAGTGCGGGTCTTGACGAGCCGTTGCAACAAGCCGGCATGCAGCTCTGCCCAAACCCCACTGATGGCACGGTCTTCATCATGGGGATGGAACCAACAGAAGTGCGGGTGTACGATGCTTTGGGACAATGGGTGAAGACGTACCGAGGGACCGACAGGGTCTTTCTGGGCGACCTGCCGAAAGGGCTTTATTTGATAAAAGCAACTTGCGAGGATGGAAAAATCTGCGTCGGCAAGGTGGTGAAGGAGTGATTTTGGCATTGTGCTGCCTTAATGACAGCCTTCGCGACCTGGAGGAAAGCAGAACATGTCAACCGCCAAAAAACCGAAAAAAGATGCGGTTATAAAAAAAAGTTGTACCTTTGCCGCCGAAAACGAGTAATTATCGGTCGCAAGACCTTCTAGTTTTATTGGATTAAACAATTGATTCTCAATGTATTGAGAAATATTTTGTGGTATTTAAGAAAATTAGGTGTATCTTTGCGACCTATTCAACAACTAAAAAGAGAAAACTATGTCAGAAATTTTGAATGAAATTGTTCCGATCATCGCTGAAAAACTTGGCGTGGATCCTTCAGAAGTCACCATGGAAGCCAGCTTCACCAACGACCTTGGCGCCGATTCTTTGGACACCGTCGAACTGATGATGGAATTTGAAAAGAGCTTCAACCTCTCCATTCCGGACGACCAACAAGAAAGCATCGTCACCGTGGGTGACGTCGTCCGCCTCATCGAGAAGATGCGCGCTGAAAACTAATCTCATTTAAAATAGAGAATTTTTATGGAATCGAAACGTGTCGTCGTCACAGGCCTCGGTGCCATCACCCCCATCGGAAACACCGTCAAGGAGTTCTGGGAAGGATTGGTGAATGGAAAAAACGGTGCCGGTGAGATTACCCGTTTCGATTCCACTTTATACAAGACGCATTTCGCCTGCGAGGTGAAGGGCTACAACCCCGACGACTTCTTCGACAAGAAGACCGCACGCAAATACGACTTGTTCGCCCAGTTCGACATCGTGGCTGCCGATGAGGCCATCGCCGACTCGGGCATCACCCCCGAAAACACCGACTACGACGATGTCGGCGTGCTGCTGACCTCGGGCATCGGCGGCGTCAACCATTTCTTCAACGAGATGAAGGAGTTTTTCCTTGAAGGCGACGGCACGCCGCGCTTCAGCCCCTTCCTCATCACCAAGTTCATCGCCAACATGCCCAGCGGCGTGATCTCCATCAAATACGGCTTCCGTGGCCCCAACTTCTCCACCGTGTCGGCCTGCGCTTCTTCGTCGCACGCCATCATGGAGGCGTTCAACTACATCCGCTACGGCAAGAGCAAAGTCATCGTGGCCGGTGGCGCAGGCGCCGCTATCGGCGAATGCGGCATCGGAGGCTTCAACTCCATGCATGCCCTCTCGACACGCAACGACGACTTCATGACCGCCTCACGCCCCTTCGACCTTAACCGCGACGGCTTCGTCATGGGCGAAGGCGCCGGCAGCATCGTGCTCGAAGAATACGAACACGCCAAGGCACGCGGCGCCAAGATCTATGCCGAAATCGTGGGCGGCGGCGCATCGGCCGACGCCTACCACATCACCGCCCCGCATCCCGAAGGTGTCGGCGGCATCCTGAGCATGCAACGCGCACTGCAAGATGCCGAGATCAAACCCGAAGCCATCGACCACATCAACACACACGGCACCTCGACTCCGGCCGGCGACATGGCAGAACCCCTCGCCATCCTTAAGGTGTTTGGCGAACATGCCTACAACATCAGCATCAACTCCACCAAATCGATGACAGGCCACCTGTTGGGCGGCGCCGGCGCCGTGGAAGCCATCGCCAGCATCCTGGCCCTCAAGAACGGCATCATCCCTCCCACCATCAACCACTTCGACGACGACCCGCAAATCGACAACCGCCTCGATTTCACCTTCCACAAAGCCCGCAAACGCGACATCCACTACGCCCTGTCCAACTCCTTCGGCTTTGGCGGCCAAAATGCGACATTGATCTTCAAAAAGTACGAGTCGTAATATGGCCTTATCCGAAATGTTCAACCACCTTTCCCCCGAAGAAAAGGCTTTATCGGAATACTTTCACAACATACTTGGATTCCGTCCGAAAAACATCGCCTTATACCAGCTGGCCTTCACCCACAAATCCAAGTCGGATGAAACCGTAGGTGGCTACCATCTGAGTAACGAAAGGCTCGAATACCTAGGCGACGCCGTGCTCAGCACCGCAGTGGCCGATTTCCTCTTCAAGACCTATCCCACCCAACCCGAAGGCTTCCTTACAGAGATGCGCTCCCGCATCGTCAGCCGCGCCTCGTTGAACAAGCTTTCACAAAAACTGGGATTCGAAGAGTATCTTAAATACACCCCCGATAACAGCAATAACACCAGCTTCCGATCCATTGGCGGAAATGCCTTCGAAGCACTGGTGGGCGCCATCTACCTCGACCGCGGCTTCGACTTCACCAAACACATCCTCATCGACCGTATCATCAAGGTACATATCGACCTCGACCAACTGCAGCAAACCGACGTCAACTTCAAGAGCAAGCTGCTCGAATGGTCGCAGAAAAACAAGCGGCACCTTGTCTTCAAACTCCTCGATGACAACACAGACAACAGAAGACACCTGTATCACGTACAAGTCTTCATCGACGGACAATCCTACGGAGAAGCACAAGACTTTTCCATAAAAGGTGCCGAACAACTCGCCGCAGAAAAAACTTGGAACATGTTGCACAATTGACGTATCTTTGCAGCATGGCATCCAAGAACAACCACAAAGAAGACATCAAACTAGCCTCTTTCGACGACATCAAAGTCATCGGAATCAACAC
Organism: Bacteroidales bacterium UBA1204; assembly: GCA_002310075.1. The sequence continues at coordinate 5,263 of DBXU01000049.1, forward strand.
GTCGCTGATCGACTTCAAGCTGGCTTGGCACATCAACCAAGCCCTGTCCATCAACCTCGCCAGATACGACGACATCCAAGTTGAAGACATCGAATACTCTTTCTATTATTACACCGCAGGAGAAAAAAGCAATGTCTACAACCTGGTCTCGCTGACTCGTAATAACAACACCTGGATGAGCCTCTCGCCTCGCGTCGACTACATCCTCATCATCCGAAACGACATCACTGCTGAACGTCTCAACCACATCGTCAAAAGCATCCGCGACATCAACGCTATCGGTCATGCCTTCTTGATGGATCTCAACAAAAACAAGGACTTGTTCATCGCCCTTGAGACCATCGAGCTCCACGAGATAGGGCTTATGGAGAAATGGAAAAAGCGCAAGAACCTGAAGACCTTGAAACAAGAGATGAAAAAAGCCATGCCGTAACACACAGCATGGCTTTTTTTCATGTGGTGACGCGATGAATCGCGTCTCTACAAGGTTTAACCGACGTGGATGTTTTCTTTCACCAGTTTCATGATCTTCTCATTGTCGTTGCCCAGTTCCTTGCGAAGGTTGGCATCCTTGAAGTCACTGAGGAACTTGATCATATAGTCGATGATGGCGTCGGAGAACACACCCTTCTCGGTGTAGATCTTACGGTCTTTCTTGAGCTCCTTGGCAGCGGCCACGCAGCTGTCGGGCAGTTGCTC
>DBXU01000055.1:0-12831 GCA_002310075.1 Bacteroidales bacterium UBA1204
ACCACCTGACCGCGACCGTGGCAGGTAGGGCAGGTCTCGGTGGATCCATCCTCCGAGCCGCTACCGTGGCAATGCGTACAAACCACGTATTTGCTCACCTTGATTTTTTTCTTTGTGCCATGCGCAATTTCCTGAAGGTTCAACTTCACCTTCACGCGCAAGTTGGAGCCACGTTGTCTGACAGTGCCGCCACGACTGCCGCCACCGCCAAAACCGCTAAATCCACTGAAGCCACCGCCAAAGTCGAAACCGCGACCGAATACGCTGTTCAGGATGTCGTTCAGGTCAAAGTCGCCGAAGCCGCCGAAGCCGCCTCCTGTAGAACCACCGTCCATACCAGCGAAGCCATATCGGTCGTAACGAGCCTTCTTGTTTTCGTCACTAAGCACAGAATAGGCCTCCGAGGCTTCCTTGAAGTTCTCCTCGGCGGTTTTCTTCTCGGCATCGGTGCCATTCACCCACTTGTCAGGATGCCATTTCAAGGCAGCCTTACGGTAGGCGCTCTTTATTTCGTCGGGCGTTGAGTTCTTGTTGACTCCCAACACCTCATAGTAATCTCTTTTTTCTGCCATTCTTGATTCCTTTCTTAGTTACCGACTACCACACGGGCGAAACGAATGACCTTGCCATTCAGTTTATATCCTTTTTGGATCACATCCAGTACTTTGCCTTTCTTGCTTTCATCAGGAGCGGGAATCATAGTGAGGGCTTCGTGCTCGTCGGTGTTGAACTCGGTGTCCATGGCTTCGATTTCTTCCAAACCTTTGGCTTTTAAAACGTTCTTGAGTTTGTTGAAAATCAGTGTGACGCCTTGCATGTCGGCCTCGTTACCGTTTTTTTCCATGTTCTGAAGGGCGCGTTCGAAGTCGTCAAATACAGGAAGGATATCCTTGATGACGTTTTCTGAGGCAGTAATGGTTAGCTCCAACTTTTCTTTGGCGGTGCGCTTGCGGTAGTTGTCGAATTCAGAAAACAGACGTAGGTATTTGTCGTTCAACTCGGCATATTTGGCTTTTTCTTCTTCCAGTGCTTTCTCTTGGGCATGACGGGCTTTGAATCTCCTTGACTTTTTGTCTGAAACATTGTCATTCAGAGTTTCTTTAACATCGCTGGTTGCTTCTTGTTTTGGCTGTTCATCGACGGGATCTTGGCTGTTCTCCATGTTAGGATTGACGGTGTCTTTCAAGGCATCGTCCTGATTGTTAACGTCTTTGTTTTGTGTCATGATATGTGTGGATTATTCTTTTTTGTCGTTTTGCGGCATTACTCATCAAATCCTTTGCCAAAGCGAGGGTTTTGACAAAATGGCAGTGGGTCAAGGAAGAAGAATCAAATACTTATAGCCTTTCGATAATAGGCCCGTCGGGGCTGAGCGCATTTACGCGCTTGTCGATGTATTGATAGCCGCGCTCTATCTGGTCGCTGTTGTCGATGATGCTGTCGCCTTGGGCGGATAAGGCCGCAATGAGAAGGGCGACACCGGCGCGGATGTCGGGAGAAGCCATGCGGATGCCTCTGAGGGCGTGGGCGTGGTCGAGGCCGATGACATTGGCTCGGTGCGGGTCGCAAAGTATGATTTGAGCGCCCATATCGATGAGTTTGTCGACAAAGAAAAGTCGGCTTTCAAACATCTTTTGATGGATGAGCACGGTGCCTTTGGCTTGGGTAGCCACCACCAGAACAATACTGATCAGGTCAGGAGTGAAGCCTGGCCAAGGGGCATCGGCCACGGTAAGGATACTGCCGTCCATAAAGGTCTGTACCTCGTAATGCTCCTGTGCAGGGATGAGGATGTCGTCGCCACAGTAGTCCATTTTGATGCCCAGTTTTCGGAATACATCGGGAATGATGCCCAGCTGGGCAATACCGGCATTTTTTATGGTAATCTCGCTGCCCGTCATGGCGGCCATGCCGATGAAGCTACCCACCTCAATCATGTCAGCCAATAGGGTGTGATCTGTGCCATGTAGACGACTTACTCCTTTGATGGTCAAAAGGTTGGACCCTACGCCCTTGATGTCAGCGCCCATATTGTTGAGCATGGTGCAAAGCTGTACGAGATAAGGTTCACAGGCTGCGTTGAAGATGGTGGTGGTGCCTTCGGCCATTACGGCGGCCATTACGATGTTGGCGGTGCCAGTGACAGAAGCCTCGTCAAGGAGCATGTAGCAGCCTTTCAAGCCACCTTTTTGCACACCGACTTGGTATGTGTCGAAGTCAAAGATGGCACCGAGCTTTTGTAACCCAATAACGTGGGTGTCGAGTCGGCGGCGACCAATTTTGTCGCCACCAGGCTTAGGCATATAAGCTTTCCCAAAGCGGGCAAGCATTGGGCCTGTCATCATCACACTACCGCGTAGCTTGGAAGCAGTCTTTTGGTAAGCTTCTTCGCTGAAATAGTTGAAGTTGATGCTTTTGGCTTGAAGTACGATGTCATGCCTTGTGGGTCGCTCAATGTCAACACCCATGCCTTCCAAGAGGGTAATCAAATTGTTGATGTCCAGGATGTCGGGCAAATTGTGGATGGTGACTTTTTCTTCGGTCAACAAGCAGGCGCATAGAATCTGCATGGCTTCATTCTTGGCGCCTTGTGGAGTTATTTCTCCTTGAAGTCTGTGTCCGCCTTTAATCTTGAGTGATCCCATAGTAAAAGTATTTGTCAGCCTATGTTGCAGGGTTATTGTTTTAATCTTTTCTTGTAAGCAGGGTTGTTCGGATTGTTCATGTTGGCCTTCAAGTTCGGCACTTTCTTTTTCTTCTTTTTGGCTTGTTGTTGTTTGGTCTGGCTCTGTGCCTTGATGTTGCTGTCGGCAGTGAGACTTAGCTTGGTGTCATCAGCCAAAACAAGCTTGCCACCAGAGATGCGTTTCAAATCCTCGATGATGACCTGGTCGTTGACGATGCTCTTGTTCCAATCCAGATAGTTGTGCTTCATCTTACAGGCCAATGATAAGGCAAGGGCTTCGCGAACCTCTTCGTTTTCTTCTTTGGAAGCAGCTTCGATCATTTTAACAAGATATTGGCCGTAATGACCATAACTAATCTCATTATTTTGATAATCAATATGCTTAGGTCGTGTTTCTTGACCTTTCCTGATAGGAGGCTCGTATGGGCCGTCAACGTCAAGCTGGTAGTCTGAGATGATATAAAGAAGGTCCCACAGTTTATGTTGATAGTCGTCGGATTCTTTCACTTGTGGTGTCATCTGCGCCATCACACTTACGATAAACTGGGCTGCTTCGGTTCTTTCTTTTCGGTCTTCTATCTCGGGTAGCTTGTGAATCATTTCTTGTACGCATCTTCCGTATTCTGAAATGATGATTTGCTCTTTTTCCGTGTTATATTTCAATCCTGTTTTCTCCATGGTCGTTTATTTGGGTGCAAAGATAGTATTTTATTCTTTTAGGATGGCCAGTTTTGCGAATTTCAACATGAGCATCTTGACGCCTGCATGGTCGAAATTGACAGACGCTTTTTTATTGGCTCCCGCACCGTCGATGCTGAGAACTGTGCCTGCACCGAATTTGGCGTGCATGACGCGCATGCCTTCTTGAAGAAGGTCGGGATTGGAAGGCTCTATGTTTTGAGGTACTGCGGGTTGGCCGTAAGCAGGTCTTGACGATGGTGTATTTGTAATGTTGCGGAACCCATGTTGCTCTGGCTCGTGGATGCGTCGTCCGAAAGGACGTCCCCCTGACATGGACGAGCCTCTGAACGAGGCTTTTTGTGTTTGTTCGATGAGGTTGGCATCGATTTCGTCAACGAAGCGTGAACGTTCACTAAGGGTGAGGTTTCCGTAACGGTAGCGCATTTCAGCATAGCTGAGGGTCAGCTTTGTCATTGCCCGGGTGATGGCCACATAAAACAAGCGACGCTCTTCTTCCAATTCTTCTCTTGTACTGAGACTCAAAATGCCAGGAAATAGGTTCTCTTCCATCCCAACGACATATACGTATGGGAACTCCAAGCCTTTAGCGCTGTGGATGGTCATCAAGCTGACATAATCTTCGTTGGGATCATCTTTCTTCATCTCGCTGTCGGTGAGCAGTGCCACGTCTTCCATGAATTGAACCAGATCGACTCGCGCTGTCTCGCCTGTGGTCTCGTCCACCTGACGGTCGCTGAATTCCATAATGGCATTGAGCAACTCTTCCACGTTCTCGACTCTTGAGATGCCTTCAGGTGTGTCGTCTTCTTTGAGCACTTTGATGAGTCCTATGGCGTTGGTGATGTGTTTGGCCAGCTCGAATGCGTTCATCTTAGCTTGCAGGCTTTGAAAACTTTTCATCATCACCACGAAGTCACGTATCTTGTTGATGGTGCCCATGTTGAAGTCTTGAGGGAACACGTCGTTGGCGATGCAGCTCCATATACTGCGCCGTTGCTCTTCGGCGAGTACCATCAGCCGTTCGATGCTTGTTTTGCCGATACCACGAACGGGATAGTTGATAATGCGGAGCAGTGCCTGCTCATCCTCTGGGTTGATAACGACACGGAAATAGGCGAGTAAGTCTTTGATTTCCTTGCGGTCATAGAACGAGAGTCCTCCGTAGATTTTGTATGGGATGTTTTGTTTGCGCAAAGCCTCTTCCATGGAACGTGATTGCGCATTTGTGCGGTAGAGGATGGCGAAGTCCTTGTTGGCAAGTTGTCGCGACATCTTGTAACCAAAGATGCTGTTGGCGACGAGTGTGCCTTCTTCGGTGTCGCTGTTGGCGTGGATGAGTCCAATCAGTTCGCCTTTTTCCTTATCGCTCCATACCTTTTTCTTGATTTGGTCTTTGTTGTGAGCGATGACGGCATTTGAGGCGTTGACGATGTTTTGGGTGGAACGGTAGTTTTGCTCCAACCTAATGAGCTTATAGTCTGGGTAATCGTTCTTGAAGTTGAGAATGTTCTGGATGTTAGCGCCACGAAAGGCATAGATGCTCTGGGCATCGTCGCCTACCACGCAGATGTTCTCAAACAAAGCCGCGATGCGTTTCACGATGAGATATTGGGCGTAGTTGGTGTCCTGGTACTCATCGACGAGGATGAACTTGAAATGGTTTTGGTATTTATAGAGCACGTCAGGATTGTCGCGCAATAGGATGTTGGTGAAATATAGAATATCATCAAAATCCATGGCGTTAGCGCGGTGCAGGCGTTCGTTGTAGAGCTTGAATAGCTGTGCGATAAGGGGCTTGTTCGATTTACGGTCGGTTTCCTGGATTTCAGGATCATTGGCGTAGTCCTCGGGAGAGTAGAGACTCGATTTGGCGGCTGAGATGCGCGATAGCACCTGTTTGGCGGGGTAGACCTTTGTGTCAAGATTCAAGTCTTTCAAGATCTGTGTGATGAGAGCCTTGGAGTCATCGGTGTCGTAGATGGAGAAGTTGGCAGTGAAACCGATTTTTTCCGCTTCGATACGCAAGATGCGGGCGAAGATGGAGTGGAAAGTGCCCATCCACACGTTGCGCGCATCGCTGGCGTTGACGAGCTGCATGATGCGTTCCTTCATCTCGCGGGCGGCCTTGTTGGTGAAGGTGAGGGCCATGATGCTGAAGGGGTCGACGCCCTCCTGTATCATGTAGGCGACGCGGTAGGTAAGGGCGCGGGTCTTGCCCGAGCCGGCACCGGCAATCACCATCACGGGTCCTTCTATGGTGGTAACGGCCTCTCTTTGAGGCTCGTTGAGGTCATTCAATAAATCAATCATTGGTTGCTCGTTTGGGTTGCAAAGATAATGAAAAATAGTTTAGAGTTGAGAGTTTAGAGTTGAGAGTTTAGAGTTGAGAGTTATTAAAAGTTTAGGGTTGTTGGGCTGTAAAATTTTGGTAGCCGGTAACGTCCTGTGTTTTGCCCTATTCTGCAAATCATAAATATTTGAAGTTTTGAAATAATAGTGTATTTTTGCGACATGAAACTATAAAGCATGGACATGAGCGAAAACACTGGTAGACCCACACGCAAGCCACGCCGCTTCCGTTGGGCACTTTGGTGGGGACTGGGTGTCATAGTGGCCAGCCTCGTTGCCTTGGTTGTTTTTGCAGTCATCAATCCCTCTGCGGTCAACGAAATGAATGCCCCTCTCATGAAGGCTGTCTACTCGATGGTCTGTCGGTTTGGCATTTGGCCTGTCGTGATTTATATGGGTTTGGTAGGGCCGATTATTGAAGAGCTTAGCTTTCGTCTTTGGGGTAACGGCAAAAACTGGACGGGTATTGTCTCCGTCATCCTCATGGCGCTATGGTGCCTTAATGTCGGTTGGCTATTTGCGTTGTTCGCGCTATGCGTTGGCATTGTGATACTCATGGTTTTTAAGGAAGACAGGAACAAGCGGCTCTTTGTACTTATGCTGTTTTCATCTGTTCTCTTTGCCGTGGCACACATGGGTAACTATGACGGTAATTGGTTTGTGGTATTGATTGGAGTGATTCATAAGTTTGGATTCGGCCTTTTGGCCTCTTATCTCGTTGTCAATCACAATATTCTGTGGTCCATGGGGCTGCACGTCATCAATAATAGTATCGTGACGCTTCCTCTTGTGTTGTCAATGGGCCAAACGAGTGCCGTCGAGACCATCTACAACGACAATTTCATCCTCGAGGTTCGCCCCGTGCTGGCGCATGACGATAGTATCAGTGATGATAGAAGATTTTTCGCCGATGCCGACACCAATTACTATTATGGAAACACCTCTAATTTTGCTGGGCAGGCTTGGATTTATGATGCATGGCAGAATGGCATCGACCCGAATGGCGACTCTGTCAACATTGTGACCGACAACGCCTACCCGAATTGCAGCTTCAAGTTGGTCTACAAGACAAAGCCGTACGACCACCACGGCCTTATTGTTGCCATGGAGAAAGCGGGGATGATTAAGATAGACACTGTTTACAACGAAACCGACAAGAAAACGGTGCTGGACATCAAGTCCACCTACGACCCATTTCAGATTTCCAAACGATAAAACGTAATCCTATGCCAGACAAGAAAATCAAAGGCAGCCTGAGTGGCATCGTCGACAAGATGAACAAGGCATACGATGGCTTGATAGGAGAGGGCTTCAACCTCGGCTTGGACCGCCGTGTCGTGCCTGTAATGGCAGATGGAACGGTCTCGGGCTGGAAGATGCAGCGCCTCGAAAACGACGTTTGGGTGGATTTAGATGAAACGCCATTTGAGAGCATGGGAGATTTGATAGCGTTTTATAAGGACAATAACTAAACAACGTTTTCTTCTGCCATATAGGGACTTGTGACGCTTTCCTTAAAAATAATATCTTTGCATTTTATGAGTGTTCATAAACAGATATCTAGAGTATTTGTCCCATTAGCCATCCTCCTTTTGTCATCTTTGTTGATGGGATGCACTGCCTTCAATGGCTTGGTGCGGCATGGCGATGACTCTGGAAACCGAGTTGCTTATGCAAGCGACACCATCCCAAGAATCAAGGAGTTGGAAGGCCGAGATATCTTTGAGCAGGCAAGAAAAGAACAGTGGGATTCCATACAGATTAAAGATTACGGTCAACCTTTCAATTATTCTTATCCGAGCACGTTGGCTGACAGTATCATCGAGTATGCCAAGCTGTTTTTGGGAACTCCATATGTGTATGCGGGCAAAGGCCCAAACAAATTCGATTGCTCGGGTTTCACGGCCTTTGTGTTTCGGCATTTCGGCTATGAGTTGAGGGCGTCAGCCAAAGGGCAGTTGGATGACGGATGGAAAGTGATCACGAAACCTGGCGAACTCAGATGTGGCGACCTGGTGTTTTATGGTGGAAGGAGTAAGACGCGTGAGATTGGCCATGTAGGTATCGTGGTCAGCAATGACCCTGTCCTCAATCGCTTTACTTTTATCCATGCTTCGGTAAGGCTGGGTGTCACCATCTCAGTATCCACGGAGTCTTATTACTCCCCAAGATATATCACGGCCTGTAGAATCTTACCTGAATAAGACACTTGTTGGCGTCAAAGGTTAGTGGATGTGGCAAAGTTTTACCTTGGCCTCAGGGATTTCGTTTTCTGCTACAGTCATTAAGTCACGGTCGAGGATGACGAAATCAGCGTCTTTCCCGACTTCGATGCTGCCTTTGCGGCTTTCGAGGAAACAGCCTTTGGCCACCCAGATGGTGATGGAACGCAGGGCTTGCTCGCGGGTTAATGCGTTTTCCATTTGGAAGCCTTCGGCTGGCGTGCCGTCCAAGTGTTTGCGTGCCACGGCGGCATAGAAAGTGTAAATAGGACTGATGTCTTCAATAGGGAAGTCGGTGCCGTTGATCACCCAACCATTCTGTTGCAGCAGTTGTTGGTAGGCGTAGGCGTTTTTGATGCGGTCGCCTAGACGTTCGTCAGCCCAGTCCATGTCAGAAGTGCAGTGCGTGGTCTGGATGGAGGGAATGACAGAGAATTCTCCAAAACGTTGGAAGTCTGCGTCGGCCACGGTTTGCGAGTGCTCAATGCGCCACCGTAAATCATTTTTGCCTTTAAGGTACTCCGAAAAGATGTCTAAAATATGGTGCACGCCACCGTCACCGATGGCATGGCTGCACACTTGATAACCGGCATCGTATGCCTTCTGGCAGACATGGTGGTAGAACTCGTCGCTTTCAAGGATTAAGCCGTCGTTGTTTGGATCGTCGGAATAAGGTTCGATCAGTTTCGCACCGCGTGAACCCAAGGCTCCGTCGGCGTAGATTTTCACGCTGCGTACGGTGAGCCTTTCCTTGTCGATGACACCTTGGCTCATAAAGTGGTTCATCGTCTCGTCATCAGGGTTGATCATGGCGTTGACGTGCATCTTGAGTTGCCCAGAATGTTGTAGGCTATCGATAAGTTCGATGGTGGCGATGTCCTGTCCAGCATCGGTGACGCTGGTCAGGCCGACCGCCATGCAGTTCTCTTGTGCCTTGAGCAGGGCTTGGATGCTCTGAGCGGTCTCCATTTTGGGTACCAAAGCCTTGGCAGCGTCGGCGAGGTTGTCCAACAGCACGCCTGTGCAACGATCTTCTTTGACGATAGCCATGCCACCGTCCATTTTAGTGTTGGCATCGATGTTGGCTATTGCAAGAACCTCTTTGGAGACCAATACTGCATGACCATCCACGCGAGTCAGCAGGACTTTCTTGTCGGGGAAGGCTTCGGCGAGTTTCGTGTTGTCGGGGAACTCGGCNNACTTCCCAGAGGTTTTGGTCCCAGCCGCGACCCAAGAGCCATTCGGCAGGGTAGAGGCTGTCATGCACCTTGAGGCGTTCGATGACCTCGTCGTAAGAACAGCAGCCTTTCAGGTCGGCCCAGCGGACGAGGTTCTCGCCGTAGCCAGTGAAGTGGCTGTGCCCGTCCATGAAGCCGGGATACACCGCATCACCTTGGGCGTCGATGGTTTCCTTGGCGGCGTATTGGCGTATGATGGTCTCTTCGTCACCGACGGCGACGAACTTACCGTCTTTCACGGCAAAGGCTTGGGCTTTTGAGAAATCGTTGTCGACGGTGTAGACATTGGCGTTGTGGACGATAAGGTCGACGGGAGTTTTTTGGTTGCAGGCAGACATAAAGATCAGAATTGAGGCGATGAACGCCAAGGTTATATGTTTTGTGTTTGTTTTCATGTTCTGTTTTCTATGAATGAGACGACAAAAATAAGGAAAACTGCGTTACAGCCATTCCACTTTTCCGCTTTGGAGATCGTAGAAAGCCGCAACGACTTTGGCGCCAACATGATGGACGATTTCATCTTCTTCGATCAGTCGTGCCATCCGTATGGCGTGACGGCGAGCATTGTCATCGATGCAGCAACCCGAGTTGATTGAAGGCTTGATGCGTTTGGCTAAATCCAGGATATGGCCGGGCAAGTCACCGCCATGGCAGGTGGCCGTGACTGCACCACAGGCGGCGTGTCCCATGACGACCACCAAAGGCGTCTCCAGATGCTCGACGGCATATTCTATGGAGCCAAGGACTTCCTCATCCACGATGTTGCCCGCGTTACGGATGACGAAGAGGTCGCCGATCTTTTGGTCGAAGATGATCTCGGGTGACACGCGGCTATCGGAACAGCACAGCACCACGGCGAAGGGATGCTGACCGGCGCTGAGTTTCTCCCGCAATGCCGCATAGTCGTCTTTTGGTGTCAAGTCACCTGAAATGAAGCGGGCGTTACCTTCTTTGAGATGGTTTAAGGCATGTTGTGAATCTGTTCCCATGGTTTATTCGGAATTTTCTGCAAAATTACAGTAAATTCCGAATGGAATTACAAAATCTCTCGTGCAATCCATGCGCAAGCCTCGGCATCGGCCAAGGCGTTATGGTGGTTGACCAAATCGTAGCCGCAGGCAGCCGCCACGGTATGCAGTTGGTGGTTGGGAAGCAGCTTTCCGAAGTGTTTGCGCGAGGCGCGGCAGGTGCAGTAGAATTGGTAGTCGGGGTAATCCATCTGGTAGCANNCAGCGCATCACGGCCTTCAGGCAACCCTCATCGAAGGGACTGTTGTGCGCCACAAGAGGCAGACCCTCGATAAGCGGCTCGATCTTTTGCCAGACGTATGGAAACACGGGTGCATCCTCGGTATCGGCCTTGGTGATGCCGTGGACGAGCGTGTTCCAATAGAGGTAATAGTTTGGCTCGGGTTGGATTAGCGAATAAAAGGAATCCACGAACTCGCCGTCGCGAACGATGACCACACCTACGCTGCACACACTGGTGCGCTCGCTATTGGCGGTCTCGAAGTCTATGGCGGCGAAGGAGTTCATGTCGTTTTAGGGTTTCATTTCAAACGCAATGCAAAAGTATCATTTTTTGCAGATTTTACTTATTTTTGTCCCAAATTATGCGAAAACCATCCCTGTTTATATTGTTTTTGCTTTTGGCATCCGCATGTGCACGTGTTTCCTCAGTTGATTGGACCGAAGGCCCAGCAGAGCCCGATGGACGCGCCTTGCATACTCTTGTGCTACACGATGTGCCAGAGGGATCGCGCGTGTGGTTCCAAGAGCTTTTCGACGGCAAGACCTCCGTAGAGGGACCTGCGATGAACCATTATCAAGGAACCTCGTGGTATATTGACATTCCTGAAAGCGGTGCGGTTACCTTGAAGTATTACGGTCGCCCGTTGCCAAGGCATTCCTGGGCGCCCGAGGCCTTCGTCCTGCAGCAGAAGGGGAGGCCCGACACCCCCATGGAAGTGCGGTATCATTTTTTGGAGCATCCTAAAACTGAAAACGACGAAGAAAGTTTTGTCAGCAACTATGAACTCCAGCATGCCGACATCATTCCGCAAGTCAAGCGGGTCAGTTATGGTACAGAACCATTGGAACTTCTTGAAACGCATCCCGCTGGATGGTATAGCATTACGATAGGGGAAGATGGAGAGCCAAAGGTGGATGCTGACGACGTAGACGGCGCTTTTTATGCCCAAACCACCCTCTCCAAAATGCCACACCCCTTGCCGCCCATGACCATCGAGGACTGGCCTGACTTTTCCTATAGAGGCTTTATGCTAGATGTTGTTCGTGACTTCCGCATGGTGGACGAGGTGTTTGAAATCATAGACTTGATGGCCTCATGGAAACTCAACACCCTGCATTTCCATATTGCCGATGACGAGTCCTGGTGCTTGGAAATCAAAGATTTTCCGGAACTCACCGAATTTGGTGCCCACCATGCGTTGCCTGATTGGAACTTGCAGGAAACCAGTGCGTTAAAGCCATCCGCCAATGGAAAAATCGGCAACATCTCTTTTTATACGGCTGAGGAGTACCAACGGATTCTCCGCTATGCTTGGGATCGCCGCATCAGGGTGATTCCCGAGTTTGACACGCCAGGCCATTCTCGGGCTTCCATCAAGGCAATGCAGGCCTACGAGCGGCGCACGGGCGACAGCAGTTTCCGCCTGCAAGACCCTGCCGATACTTCGCGTTATTGGTCGGCGCAAGACTTCACAGATAATGTGTTGAGCGTCTATCTGCCGAGTGTTTACAAGTTCTATGGCAAGGTCTTCGACGAGGTCGTCCGTTTGCATAAGGAGGCAGGCGTTCCGTTTCCTGCCATCCATATCGGTGGCGACGAGGTGCCAGAAGGGGCATGGTCGGGTCGCGACCGCCACGAGATGAAGGAAATCTTCATCAACGGTATGCTCGACCTTGCCGAAGCACGCGACATCCTCCTGGCTGGTTGGGAAGACATTGCCAAAGGGTTGGAGCCTGAAACACAAGAGAGGCTCAAAAATTCACTTTATTTTATCAATGTATGGAACACGGAAGGTGTCGAAGGCTTCCCTGTGGTGCTTTCTCCAGCGGCCTACACCTATCTGGATTTGGCCTATAGCGATGCTCCCGAAGAAATCGGTCTGTCGTGGGCGGGTTATGTCGATGAGCGCAAGACTTTCGCTTTGAATCCTAATGATTACAAAGGCGACATCATCGGCGTGCAGGCTCAATTGTGGTCATCGCAGTTGCGCAGTTTTGAAGATGTCACTTACCAGATGCTTCCCAAGGGTCTTGGCGTGGCGGAAAGAGGATGGAATGGTGGGTATCTCGAACCTTTTGAAACCGCATTCAACCGCTTCTATAGCATCATCGTAGCTCGGGAAATGCCGGTTTGGGAGCGTAATGGATATTTCTTCAAGAAAAGATAGGGTTTTACGAGTTCCACTCAGCAATCCATCTCTCGATTTCCTTCACTCGCTGCGCATATTTCTCTAATTGTCCTTCGACGAAGTCATCGCTGTATTTGCGGTCGCAGAAGCCGTTGCCACGGGCAACGTAGTCGTCGTCTTCTAGAGAGCTGAAAACCTCTTCGTAGTTCTCCAAGTATTGCTTGTTATCGGATAGGAGCCTTTGCAAGTCCTCAA
>DBXU01000055.1:12850-13098 GCA_002310075.1 Bacteroidales bacterium UBA1204
ATGGCTTATCCGATGGATTGCAAATCGGTGAGTTTCTTGTAGACACCACCGAGGGCGATCAAGTCATCGTGTTTGCCACGCTCGATGATCTGGCCTTTTTGTAATACCACGATTTCGTCGGCATATTGGATGGTCGACAGACGGTGGGCGATGACGATGGAGGTGCGCTGACTCATCACTTTGGATAAAGCATCTTGCACTAGGCGTTCGCTTTCGGTGTCGAGCGACGAGGTGGCTTCATCCAAGAT
>DBXU01000055.1:13191-15852 GCA_002310075.1 Bacteroidales bacterium UBA1204
ATGCGGGTGTCGTAGCCGTGTTCCAATTCCATGATAAACTCATGCGCGTTGGCAATCTTGGCGGCTTCGATGACTTGTTCTTTCGAGACGTTCTTCATGCCAAAGGCGATGTTGTTGAACACGGTGTCGTTGAAGAGGATGGTCTCTTGCGACACCACGCCCATCAATCCTCTCAAGTCGCTGATCTTGTAGTCGCGGATGTCGTGACCGTCGATGCAGACGGAGCCTTTGTCCACTTCATAGAAACGCGGCAGAAGGTCGGCCATGGTTGACTTGCCGCCACCGCTTTCTCCAACGAGGGCAACGAATTTGCCTTTTGGTATCTTCAAATCGATGCCTTTCAGTACGTCGTCGTTACCATAGCTGAAGTGCACGTCTTTGTATTCGATGCAATCGTTGAAGTCTTTGATCTCCAAGGCGTTCTTCTTTTCGGTGATGACCTCCTCGGCATCCAAAATCTCGAAAATGCGTTCCGCGGAAGCGATGCCTTTCTGCACATTGTAGTAGCCTTGCGAGAACGACTTGGCAGGGGAGATGATTTGAGAGAATACGACGACATAGCTGATGAAACTGCCTGCGTCGATGTGGTTGCTGCCGCCCAAAATCAAAGTGCCGCCGAACCATAGCACGAGTATGACGACCATGGATGACAAAAACTCGCTCATCGGCGAACTCATGTCGCGCTTGCGGTGGATGCCACGCAGCACCTTGGTATAGTCGCTGTTTTGTTCCTCGAATTTGTCCTCAGAATATCGTATGGCGTTGAAAGCCTTGATGATGCGTAGTCCAGAGATGGTCTCTTCTACGGTGGAGATGATGCCCGCCAGTTTAGTCTGTCCCTCTTTCGACTCTTTCTTCAGCATCTTTCCGACCTTGCCGATGAGCAGTCCGGCAATGGGCAGCACGATGAGGACAAACAGCGTCAGCCTCGGGCTGAGTGTGACCATGAAAAGGAAGAACAAGAGGATGGTCAACGGGTCTTTGATGAGCATCTCCAAGTAGTTCAAAATCGAGACCTCAACCTCTTGCACATCTGTGGTGATGCGAGCGATGGTATCGCCTTTCTGGCGGCTGTGGTAGAAGGAAAGTGGCAGGATGAGGATTTTGTTGTAGACGTCACGGCGCAGGTCGTGGACAGCCCCTACGCGCACGTTGGCCATGAAATAGCATGCGAAGAAACGGCCCAAGTTGCGGAAGAAGAAGGCTACTACGAGCAACAGGCACATGAAAATCAATGCCTGATGCTTGCCACCAGTGATGATGAGGTTGCTCATGAACCAGTTGAGGTAGCCCATCAGCCACTCGGACGTGAGGGCGAACTCGGGCTTGGCGACGGCCTCCACAGCGCCTTCCTTGAAGAGCAGGTTGAGGAATGGGCCGACAAGTGCAAAGGAGAACAACGAGAAGAAAATGGCCATCAAGTTGAAGGCCAGATTCAGGACGATGCTGCCCCAATAGGGTTTGACGTAGGTTAGGATGCGCGAGAATGTCTTTTTTTGCTTGGCCATAGACTTCGGTTTGCTCTTATACAAACGCGGTTTCCGCTTAATAATTGTATCCCGTGTAATTCTCCGGCGTAATGGCAGCCAATTCCGCTTTGATTTCCTTGCTTACCGGCAAACCTTTGATGAACTCATCGATAGCGGCCTTGTCAATATGCTTGTTGGTGCGGGTGAGGCCTTTCAGCAGTTCGTAGGCTCCTTCCACTTGTTCGCGACGGAGGATGGTTTGGATGGCTTCGGCCACTACGGCGTAATTCTGCTGCAGGTCTTGGCGGATTTTATCCTCGTTGAGCAAGAGCTTGTCCAAACCTTTCATCAGCGACTTAAGTGCAATCAGCGTATGGGCAATCGGAACGCCGATGTTGCGGGTGACAGTGGAGTCGGTGAGGTCGCGCTGCAGACGGCTGATGGGCAGTTTGGTGCTCAAGAAGGTGAGGATGGCGTTAGCCATGCCGAGGTTGCCTTCGGCGTTCTCGAAGTCGATGGGGTTCACCTTGTGGGGCATCGCCGATGAGCCGACTTCGCCTGCTTTGATCTTCTGCTTGAAGTACTCCATCGAGACGTAGAGCCAGATGTCGCGCGAGAGGTCGATCAGGATGGTGTTGACGCGGCGCAGGGCATCGAAGTAGGCGGCCATGTAGTCGTAATGCTCAATCTGCGTGGTGGTTTGCTGGCGCTTGAGTTTAAGGCTCTTCTCCACGAACTTCTTCGCGAAGGCGGGCCAGTCGATGTCAGGGTAAGCCACCTTGTGGGCGTTCATGTTGCCCGTGGCGCCTCCGAACTTGGCCGTGAAGGGCACGCTGTTGAGCATCTTCAGTTGGTCGTTGAGGCGTTCCACGAAGACGTAGATTTCCTTGCCGAGATGCGTCGGGCTTGCGGGCTGACCGTGGGTCTTGGCTAGCATTGGGATGTCTTTCCATTCCTCGGCCATGCCTTTCAGCTTGTCGACGAGGTCTTCCAAGGCGGGCTTCACCACCAGTTTGTGGGCCTCCATCATTGAGAGCGGCACGGCTGTGTTGTTGATGTCCTGCGAGGTGAGACCGAAGTGCAGGAATTCCTTGAACTCGGTGAGGCCAAGTTCGTCGAAGCGGCGTTTCAGGAAGTATTCCACGGCCTTCACGTCGTGGTTGGTTTCTTTTTCTATCTCCTTGATTTCCAA
>DBXU01000055.1:15863-16523 GCA_002310075.1 Bacteroidales bacterium UBA1204
AATTCCTCATAGATGGCGCGGAGGTCATCATAGTCGCCGTTGAACTTCTCGAGTTGTGGCAAGGGCAGTTCGCACAAGGCGATGTAATACTCCACTTCGACCATCACGCGGTAGCGGATGAGGGCAAATTCACTGAAAAAATCGTCCAACTCAACGGTCTTGGAACGGTAGCGCCCGTCGACGGGCGATATGGCGGTTAATGGATTGAGGTTCATCGTATCTGTATTAAATGAAAAGTATCGCAAAAATAGGGATTTTTGCGATACTTTTTCCATCAAGCTTAAAAATGTTGCTTTATGCTTGTTCTAATTTGTCATTCGAGCCCAATACGTTGATGATCTTGTGTTCGTAAAGCTTCTTCATGTTGTCTCTGGCGGGACCGAGGTACTTGCGCGGGTCGAACTCGGCGGGCTTCTCGGCGAAAGCTTTGCGGATGGCAGCGGTCATGGCCAGGCGGCTGTCGCTGTCGATGTTGATCTTGCATACGGCGCTCTTGGCGGCCTTGCGGAGTTGCTCCTCAGGGATGCCAACAGCGGCCTTCAGCGAGCCACCATATTGATTAATGGTGTCGACCTCTTCTTGCGGCACCGACGACGAGCCGTGCAGAACGATGGGGAAGCCGGGCAGCTTCTTCTCGATGGCTTCAAGCACGTCGAAAGC
>DBXU01000055.1:16570-16902 GCA_002310075.1 Bacteroidales bacterium UBA1204
TGCTCGGGAGTGAACTTGTAGGCGCCGTGCGAGGTGCCGATGCTGATGGCCAACGAATCCACGCCAGTCTTGGTGACGAAGTCGATGACTTCCTCGGGTTTGGTGTAGTGGCTCTCGGCAGCGGAGACTTCGTCTTCCACGCCGGCCAACACGCCGAGTTCGCCTTCTACGGTCACGTCATACTGATGGGCGTAGTCGACGACCTTGCGGGTGAGGGCCACGTTCTCATCGTAGGGCAGGGCAGAGCCGTCAATCATCACTGACGAGAAGCCCATGTCGATGCACGACTTGCAGAGTTCAAACGAATCGCCGTGGTCGAGGTGGAGCACGAT
>DBXU01000055.1:17002-21668 GCA_002310075.1 Bacteroidales bacterium UBA1204
GCCATGATGATGGCCTGCATCTGTTCCATATTGTTGAAGTTGAACGCGGGGATGGCATAGCCGCCGTCCACAGCCTTGGCGAACATTTTACGGGTGTTCACGAGCCCCAATTCTTTGTAGCTTACCATTATATTCAAGATTAGTTTTGTGCAAAATTAGGAATTTGTTTCCAATAATTGTCATCTGACGCTCACTTTCTTGGAGTAACTTCCGTTCTCAGTACTCAATTTGATGATATACAGACCTGAAAGCATCTTGCCCAAGTCAAGCGAAATCGTCTCACCCTGTTGCAAGAGACTGACGGTTTTGGACATCATGCATACGCCAAGAAGATCATAAACTTCTATGATTGCTTTGCTTTGCAGCGTTTCTCCGATGACGAGGTTGACTTTGCCATCGGTGGGATTGGGATAGATATCAAAGAAAGCGATGCTTTGCTCTTCAAAACCTGTAGAGTTGAACACGTCGATCGTTAGCGTCTCGGAAACAGAGGTGGAGCCACAAGGATTCTCATAGCTGTAGCTGATGATGGCTTGGCCACGGAAATCGCTGTTCCATTCTACTTGTGCTCGGTGCCCGTCGTTAACGATGGTACCGGCAGCAGCAGGCTCTAGATTCCAGGAATAAATGACTTCTTCAACTTCTTCAGCAGTATAATCGCTTTCGTCAATTAAACGAAGGTCGATTCTTGTATTTCCGAGCGGTATTTCAGGCGTGTAGCTTGTGTCGTAGCTGGGGATTAAACTTACTGCGACCGAACTACTTTGTTGGCTTTCGTCGTGGGCGGAAATGCCAGTGAGGGTAAGCTCCACATGGCCAACTGCTTTGTCGGATTCTCCGAAAGTGTAGGTGGGACGTTCGGAAGTGGCATCGTCAAACATGCCATCACCATTGGTTGTCCAAGTGAAGCTGCTGTGATTGTAGATGTAGCTGTCAGGGGTAAACGAGGCATTGGAACAAGTCTCTTCGTCATCACCAGCAAAAAGAACCATTTTGGCATATGGAGGGAATAATAGGTCGTCAATCATGACGGCGTCTTCGCCAGCACTACCTTGGCTATCTTTTTTGAAAGTAAACAGAATCAGGTTGTTTCCAGCAGTTAATTCGAATTCCTTGTATTCCCATTCGCCAATACCACTCCAAGCCTCTACTTCATCATTGTTTATTTTAAGATGAAGGACGTCACCTTGTTCTGTGGAAGTTTTGTAATAGAAAGAGAACTTTCCGCTTAGGTCGGTTTTGATACCGATATAAAGATTGGCGAGGGCGTTGTTGCCTAGGGAAGGTGACCGTAAGCAGTGGCCTCCATGGGCAGTTGGGTCTTCTACCTTGGTCCATTTCTTGTTTCCGGAGCCCAAGTTCCATTGCAAGTCTTCATTCAAAGTCTCATCTTCAAAGTCCTCTGAAGTATAGCCCAAAGGTACTTGGCTTTCGACTTGGTTGCCATGGAATCCACTTTCGGATTGCAATGTGTATTTGATAAAGCCATCAACAGCATTTCCATCTACGTTAACACGATAGGTGACTTGACCCGTGGCACCTGCCTCGATAGGGGGAATGCTGACCTCGGTCTCGTCAACACTAATAAAAGGGGCAATGAGGTTGAATCGGTTGCTGATTTCCATTGATTGGCTGCTGCCACGGTTCTCCACATCGAAGGTTAAACAGGATGATTGCCCTTTCATGAGTCGGTCCATCTCATTGCCGTCCAAATCGGTGATGCTAAGTTTGCCAATTTTCAAGACAGGAGCTTTGATGGCGAGCGTCACGCTGTCGTTGAAAGTGTAGTCTGCATTTTCCATTTGTATGTAAAACTTCACTTTCTCTTGGTCGTATAATTCATCGCCGAAATGTACTGTAAATGCGTTGTTTTGCATTTGTGTTTCATCGGCATTCATGCCATTATAAGCGTGTGAGTTGTCTGTGATTTCGACGGCAGGATGGTTGCAAGAAAGTGTGACGTTGAAACTGTTCAACGGAGAGAATCCGGCGTTGCGGAGGCTGATGCCAAAGCGGCAGGTCTCGTTGTAATCGGGAGCCTGGTTGCCGTTTCCTTCTTCATCGTTGATTTCGATGGCATCGAAAATCAGGTAAGGCTCTTCCGTGGAAATCGTCTTGATGAAATGCTCATAACGGTAATAGTTCTGTTTGGTAATGGTGAGTTTTACCTTGGTACCTACTTCTTGGGGCGTTATGCTAATGCTTTGGGTATCGCCCGTCGCGATGTCGAATCCGATGATCTGACCGTTGGCAGACAGGCATATGGTTGCTCCTTCGTCAGCTTTTAAATTATATAACTCAGCGCCAGCAGGGAGTACGGGTAACATGCTTACTTCAAGTTCTTGTGGCACTTCGCTGTAGAGTTTCATGTAGGCATCTCCATGATGATGGAAAAGATAGTATGTGATCTCCTTAACGTAGTCGTCGGTCCATGAGGATTGTCTGAGGAAAAATTTTCCTGCGGCATTACCAAACGCGGGATGGATGAAGTTGGTGGCATGTTGAGTACCAAAGGTGGGCATGAAATCGGGCCACATGTTGTCGTATACTCCCCAAACATAGATGTCGTTGACAAAAGAATAGGAAACCTCAGTGGCAGCGATGAGTCCCAAGGCACCGTGTTGGTGACGATGGAACACTTCGGCGAAGCAGCCTTCGTTGTCCATTCCTTTGTAGTTGAATTTGCCTGTGAGACAGTTGTTGGACATGACGAAGGTGAGGTTTTCATTGTTCAGCCGTTTGATGTAGCCGATGCCGTAGCTAGGCTCGCCCCATACTTCCTCAGCGCCATGGTCGCGGTGTTGGATGATGAAGGCACCCTTGTTGATGGCTTCGTTGACCATGTTGCCGTTGGCGTCCCATTCTGTGAGATGTGACATGGTTTGAGGGATGTAGCCACAGCCTGTGGGACCGAAATAATTGAGTACTGTGTTCGTATATTCATAGGATGACCAAAGGCTTCCTGGCCTGCCTTCATAAATGGCGTTCAAGCGGACTGGATGCTTGCCGAGCTCATGTGTCCAAAAACCGTTTACCACCTCTGAGCAGAGTTGGAACCAACGCTCTAGCTGGAATCCCATTGCGGTGATGGGACTGTCGTAGAAATAGGGGTCGGTGGGAGGTGTGCGCTCGTAGTCAAAGTCTTTCTTGATCATGTGGTACATCTCTTCGTAGTCGCGTCCCGTAATTCGCCCCACGACGACTTGGGGCATGTGGTTGTTGCCCATCACGGCATAAGCATGGTCGGAGATATAGGGATTGTAGCCGTCGCCACCTGGGTGGTTATTCATGACGTATGAAACAATACCTTGCGTGGGATCAGGGTTGTGGTCACCTAGGAGCAAAACAGCCGCAGGAGGCATGTCCCAGTTGTTGAAGGCATTTCGGATGAAATTCCTTATGGATGTTTGGTTGTTGCCGCCGCATTGTGAAACAGTAAAGATCTCTGTAGGGATGCCTTGCTCTGTCCTGAATTTTTTGATGCTGTCAGCCAACGAGATGAATTCTGCTTTGTCGGGAGTAATAATCATGTATTCGCACCCAGTCTCGCGGTTTTCATAGTGTTTGCGAAGGCGTTCTCCATAATCTACCTTAGGTAGCACATCGCGGTTGAGAAGCATGTCGCTTAAAATCTGGTCCCATTCGGGAGTCCTATAACGGATGTCGCCATAGGTGCCATCGCCACCTTTGATGGTTAATTCCAACTCGAGGTCTTCATAAACGATGAGTTCTTTGGTGACAGGGTTGTATTGAAAAGGCATCACACCCACTTCAACCATCTCTACGCCTCTTACCGTCATCACTTCTGAGATTTGATAGGGTGTAGCCGGATAGAAGGCATTATGACCGTATATGCTCATGTCTTTTTTATACACAGCATGGGAGTTGTCGTTGTCCAGCTGAGGTTGGGGCGCAGGGATGAGATCGACATTTTGAATGGTTTTTGTCTGTGACCCCACAATCCTGATGGAAGGAGTGGCGCCATTGGGGATGGCCACCAAGGTGCTACTGCTTGGCAGGTTGGGTGCGCCAGCTTGGTTGGCAATATGAATGCCCGATAGAGTGATGAACTGCCCATTTACGCCTTTACGGTCAGATTGTTCAATGGTAATGGAGCTGACGTTGTGGCGTATGGTTGTGGTCGTGTTATTTCGACGGCCCATGCTGAAACCGTCTTGATTGGTGTTGAAACGGTATTCTTGGGCTTGAAGAGTGATGCCCGCGATGAGGGCCAGGACAAAAAGGAGAGATTTCTTCATAGTTAGTTCATTAACAGGCGACAAAAATAGGAATATTAATTGAAAAAGGTGGAGTTGCCCCCACCTTTTTCAATTGGAATTGTGTTCCTTTAATCCTTTGCCAGGAACGGATACCCGTATGCCGCAGCAGGAACGAAGGTGTTCTTAATGGCGCGCGGGCTGGTCCAGCGGATAAGGTTCCACAGACCACCGGCCTTGTCGTTGGTGCCGCTGGCGCGTGCGCCACCGAAGGGCTGCATGCCGACCACGGCTCCAGTGGGCTTGTCGTTCACGTAGTAGTTGCCGGCTGCATGGCGCAGTTTGTCGTTGGCAATCTTCTGGGCCTTCAGGCAGTTGCCGAAGAAGGCGCCGGTGAGGGCGTAAGGCGAGCTTTGGTCGCAAACGTCCAGCATCTCCTCGAACTTGTT
>DBXU01000069.1:0-507 GCA_002310075.1 Bacteroidales bacterium UBA1204
GGGACATTTGGGCGTTTATTATGTTTATCTGTAGTCATATCATTATCAGCGTTGAAATAAACTCATTAAGGATTGACGTCTCCTTTGGCAATAACTTTTGGCTTGTTTTCTTGTTGGTACTCCCTTGCTATAGCTATAGCACGTTTTAATTTGTCGGCAAGCAGTTTCTTGTCGGGCAGTTGAGTGTAATATTGAGCGACTTTGATGGAGCTGTTCTCGTCAAGCATCAGATACTCGATGTGCTCGGTATTGCCCTCGGAACACAGGATAAGCCCGATTGGAGATTCTTCGTCAGGCCGACGGTCATTTTTATTGAGATAGCGCAGATAAAGCAGCATCTGTCCCTCATATTCAGGTTTGAACTTTCCCAGTTTGAGGTCAATAGCCACAAGGCGTTTCAGCCCACGGTGGTAAAACAGCAGGTCGATATAGTAATCCACCGCGTCAACAGTGATGCGTTTTTGACGGTCAAGGAAAGCGAAGTCTGTGCCCAGTTCCTTAATGAAC
>DBXU01000069.1:558-2166 GCA_002310075.1 Bacteroidales bacterium UBA1204
AAACCAAGCATATCAAGGAAATAACTGCTGCGGAACACCATGTCTGGCAGGATCTGATTGGTCTCACCAACTTGGGCAAGCTCATTGCGGATAACGTCCTCAGGTTTGCGGCTAATAGCCGTACGCTCGTAGAGTTGACTGTCAATTTTTTCCTCAAGCGTCCTGGTGTTCCAGTGCTCAATATGGCTCATTTCCATGTAGAAATGACGAGCCAATTCATCGTTGACGCCCATCAAGGTACGGATATGGGTCCAGGACAATTGTGTACGCAATGCGTACATGATTTGTTCTTCAGAGAAAACGTACGCACTGCGTACACAATGTTTCAGTTTCTCTTCTCCCCAGCCTTTGCCATACCTCTGCGTGAGTCGTTCAGAGAGCGTTTTATAAATGTAAGATCCATATTCAGCACGCTGGTTGTGCAAGATGTCTTCCTTGATGCGTTTGCCAATGCTCCAATTCATCTTGACAGCCTCGGCATTAGCGTAGGTCGCAAGCCGTTGTCTGGCCGAGTCAATGATCAGGCACACGTCATCAAACAGCGTCTGCTCTTGCCTTGCGGGGGCAGTATCGGATACGGTGGTGGGCTTTTGTTCTTTTTCCATCATCAAAATCTGTTTACACAATACCTAATTCTTTGAGATAGCCCTCAATTTCCTTGTCCAGCTCAGCCCGTTCCGCTTCAAGTTTCTTGATGTCGGCCATGACTGCTTGGATGTCGATAGGTTCCTCTTCCTCGAAGGTATCGACATAGCGAGGAATATTGAGGTTGTAGTCATTCTCACGCACTTCATCGAGCGAAGCCAGGTGGCTATAACGCTCAATTTCCTTTCGTTCCCGATAGGTCGAAACGATCTTCTCGATATGCTCGGGACGCAGTTTGTTTTGCGTCTTCACCTTCTCGAACTCCTTGCTTGCATCGATAAAGAGGATGTTGTCATCTTCTTCGCGGCACTTCTTCAGCACGAGAATGCAGGTAGGGATGCTCGTGCCATAGAAGATATTGCCCGGTAGTCCAATGATCGCATCGATGTAGTTCTTCGTCTCTATCAGGAACTGGCGGATCTTGCCCTCGGCATTACCACGGAACAGCACGCCATGTGGTGCGACGCAGGCCATGGTGCCCCCCTCGTTAAGGTGGTGTACCATGTGCAGGATAAAGGCGTAGTCCGCCTTCGACTTGGGAGCGAGAACACCCGCCTTGCTAAAGCGGTCGTCGCTCAAGAACTTCGTATCGGCGCTCCACGTTGCGCTGAAGGGCGGGTTTGCCACCACCGCGTCAAACTGCCGGTCTTCGAAAGCGTCAGCTTCGAGCGTGTCCCCATTCTCGATAGAGAAGTTGCTGAACTTGATGCCATGCAGCAGCATGTTCATTCGTGCCAGGTTGAACGTCGTCGGGTTCTTTTCCTGCCCGAAGATGTCCTCAGCCCGTCCATTGCGGGCGGCACGAATCAGCAACGAGCCAGAGCCGCAGGTCGGGTCATACACGTTGCGCAAGCGAGCCGTGCCCGTTGTCACGATGTCAGCGAGGATTTGGCTCACCTCCTGTGGCGTGTAGAACTCTCCAGCCTTTTTGCCTGCCCCTGCCGCGAACTGCGAAATCATATA
>DBXU01000069.1:2221-2718 GCA_002310075.1 Bacteroidales bacterium UBA1204
AGCGCCAGCAGCACATTGCTGATGAGCGTGTTCTTGTCATCGGCAGTCTTGCCGAGTTTCGGTGAAGCCAGGTCTATGTCGCTGAACAGGCCTCCGAAGTCCTCTTCACTCTCCTGTCCGAGTGTGCTGTCCTCGATGCGCTTCAATGATCTCTCCAGCATGGGCAGTATGTTATCTTTGAACTTGATGCTCTCGATGATGGACGAGAACAGGAAAGGCGGTTCAACGAAGTAGCCGATATTCTCAAGGCACTCGGTCTTGACGTCACCCTTCAGTTCCTCGGCATCAGCGTCGCTGCGTTTCCACAATTCTCTGAAAGTCACCTTGTCATCGGCAAGGATCTCGTCGGCAAACTTCTCGATTTTCTCCGACAGGTATTTGTAGAAAATAAAGCCCAAGGAGAAGTACATGAATTCTCCAGCGCTCATGTTTCCCCTCAGGGTGTTGGCAACCGTCCACAGCTGGTTGCGCAGTTTCTGTTGAAGTTCTTCGCTCAT
>DBXU01000069.1:2756-3850 GCA_002310075.1 Bacteroidales bacterium UBA1204
ATGATGCGATTGACCGTCCTGCGGGTCTTTGAGAGTCCCAGGTGTTTCTCCTTGACGGCTTTCTGAATGATCTCGGGCTTTGGTTTTCTCAGGAAGTCATATTCGCTCAAGAAGGTGTCGAACACCTCGACAGGAATATCCTCCTCTTGGGCCAGATCCTTGATGGCGCGGTCTCGCTCATCCTTGACGTAGGCATTCAGCTTTGACTCCAGATCCATCGTGCCGTCGGCTTTGGCTTGCTCAAAGCCGTCACGGTCATTATCCACATTCTGCTGGATAAATCCGTCGATGAGTTTAGCCTTGTTGCGCATTTCAGCATCCTTAATCATCGTGTCGATGATATGGCGTCGGCGTTCGGGATAATCCTCGTCCGACGGGTTGAGTTCGGCGATGAGCTGCAGGATATAAGCCACATTGATGATATCGCTGTGAAGCAGTTCCAGGCAGAAGTCAATGTCCTCGATGGTCTGCTGTTCCTCATCCGACGGTTCTGCGGCCACTTGGGCATCCATGTTGCCCAGTGCCATATCCAGGTACTTGCTGCGATAGTCCATGAACTCCTGTTCAGGCATCGCCAGTTCCTCATCGTCCTCGTCAAACTCGTTGTACATCTGCATTTCTGCGTGCTTTTTCAGGATTTCCCGGAAAGCGATGATGAAGTCACGCTTGTCGTTCTCATCGATGAGCTGGTCTATCCCCTGCACGGTGGGGTAAGTCACCTTGAACTGCTCGACCAGATCGTTGTACTCTTGCCTCACGACTTCAAACGGAGGCCGCACGATGGTTCCCAATTCCTCGGGGCTCGTTGTGCTGCTGAACAGCTTGATGGCGTCATCCACCTTCTCTTTGAGGTCACGGAAGCAGACGATCTTGCCAAAACGCTTCTTCTCGTTCAACACGCGGTTGGTGCGGCTGAACGCCTGCAGCAAGCCGTGATACTCCATGTTCTTGTCCACATAAAGCGTGTTGAGTTTCTTGCTGTCAAAGCCCGTAAGGAACATGCCCACCACAAGAAGCAGGTCGAGCGGTTTCATCGACGGATCCTTCTTCTTCATACGGCGGTTGATATCATCGTAGTAGGCACTGAAATTCTC
>DBXU01000069.1:3972-4389 GCA_002310075.1 Bacteroidales bacterium UBA1204
TTCGGGTCAAGGGTCTTGAAAATCTTGTAGTACTGGATGAGTTGCGGCACCGACTGAACGGCGAATATCGCATCAAACTCACCGTCGATCGTTGACTTGTTGAAGTTGTTCAGTATGAACTGTGCAACCTCCTTCATGCGGTCTTCATTGGCCGTGTTCAGATCCAAGTTACCCGTATAGTATTCCACCAGGAATCCAAGCACATTCTCATCAGCGATGGCATCCTTGATGAGATATTTGTGCAGACACTCGCCAAAGATCTCTTTGGTCGTATGCTGATTGACTGCATTTTCTGCAAAGATGGGAGTACCCGTAAAGCCGAAGCATTGGCTATTCTGGAAGAAGTTGACAATGTTCTTGTGGCTCTCGCCGAAGTGGCTGCGGTGGCACTCGTCAAAAATCATGACGATGCGTTGG
>DBXU01000069.1:4461-4793 GCA_002310075.1 Bacteroidales bacterium UBA1204
CGCTTGATCAATTCACGGGTGCTGTCGGTGCTATCGACGGCACCAGGCTCAAACGCCTCATACTCGCTTTGCGTTTGCGTGTCGAGGTCGTGCCTGTCAACGACGAACATCACCTTGTCAACGCCGTCCACTTCGCTCACGAGTTGCGCTGCCTTGAAAGATGTAAGCGTCTTTCCTGCGCCTGTCGTATGCCAGATGTAACCGTTCTTGTTCGTGTTCTGCACCCTGTCAAGGATTTCCTCCACAGCATAGTACTGATAGGGGCGCAGCACCATCAGACACTTGTCTCCCTCATGCAGCACGATGTATTTACTGATCATCTTGCCGATGGT
>DBXU01000069.1:4894-5467 GCA_002310075.1 Bacteroidales bacterium UBA1204
CCATTCGAAATCACGAAGATCTGGATATAGTCAAACAAGCCGTGGAACGAAGTCTTGTGATAACGCTGTATCTGGTTGTAGGCTTGTTTCAACTCAATGCCGCGTTTCTTCAATTCAATTTGGACAAGCGGCAATCCATTGATGAGGATGGTGACATCATATCGGCATTTCTTGCGGCCCTCAACCGTTATCTGGTTGCTCACCTGGAACTCGTTCTGGCACCACTGCTGGCGATTGAGGAACTCGACCCAGATGCGTTTGCCGTCCTCGGTGTCGAGTGGGAACAGGTCACGCAGTTTCTTCGCTTTGTCGAAACGCGAGCCACCCTCAAGGTAAATGAGGATGCGGTCAAACTCTGTATCCGTGAAATGTTCGCGTCCGAATTTCGCCAGTTCTTTTCGGTTGTGCTTTTCCAATTGAGCCTTGAAGTTGGCGTGAAGATTCGTTTCCTCTGAAATCTTCACGTATTCATAACTCATATCCTGCAGGGCTTTAATCAGCCCTTGTTCCAATGCCGCTTCGCTTTGTGTCGCCATATAGATAAGGGATTTAGAATCCTTAATGATACGCAAA
>DBXU01000069.1:5478-7015 GCA_002310075.1 Bacteroidales bacterium UBA1204
TTTGATGACAATTAAAGTGCACAAGCCTTTGGGCACCTAACTGATGGATGCAGTAAAACCATTGCACAGGCTACAACAAGTGACTCACGCAGCAAAGGTAGTGCAAAGGTGTGCCAAATACCCGGCACTGGGAACAGGAAAAAGGTTAAATAAGGGAAAAAACCTAAAATGGTTGACAGGTTTTAAGGGCGGTAAACTAAATTGGTTGACACTATTTTTATGGTACGCCTAAATCGGTTGACAGATTGGTGGTATCATTGTCTTGGTTATTGTAAATAAAAAGTGGCGCGAACCACATCACACCATCTATTGGGGTACGTAGGTGGAACCTTACTGTCGGTGTTTAGCAGTTCACGCCATAAGGGTGAACCACTATACGACCTTGACAGTAATCTTGAAAGTTTCCTACGTTTTCAATAGATCAGGCTGTATAATGTTCTTCTATACTTGCATGCGTCAATCGTTGCCAATGACACCGCAAAGATAATGACATTTTTTCAAATGGCCTTGTGGCGCCATGAAAAAATCAGTCATTCAGAGGATGTTTGGTCGAGAGAATCAGCCACGCGCGGAACGTGTAGCCGTCTGGTGAGAACAGGCTGGGGTAGCGTTTGAGGTCGCTGCTATTCTCATTCATCTCGTAGCGGATACAAGTCTCGTCATCCACGAGATAAGACATGCCGACTCTGCCGTTCCACAACTTGAACTTGGTGAAAGGCTTGAGCATCCCGTTTTCGTCAAGAACGAGCTTTGCCAGGCTGCCAGCGAGTTCGAGACAGATTTTGCCGTCAAACTTCGACACCTCGAAGTCGAACACATCGAGGGGCAAAGAAAGCATAGACTCTTCATCGCTCAGACTAGGCACATCGGGAATGAAAACTGTAGAGTACAGACGACCGAGATGTTTCTCCCATTGAGGGAGATCCTCAATAGGAACATCGAGCGGAGCGACGAACTGGTGGGCGTTTGTGATGTAGTAAAGACCTGGGACGTCCGTTTCTCCTGTGATCTCGACCTTACCGATGAGTGCGTTGACAGGAAGCCAACTTCTATTCGGTATGTTACCGAATTTCTTTTGGTTGATGTACTCCTGCCACCATTCAATCGGGTTGTCGGCATCACTTTCTGACTCTTCGATGGCATAGACGTATGCCACACACGGGAAACGCTTTGGTCGCCATTTAAGCCTGACGACAGGCAATAGCCCAAAGCTACTCATCGTTGCGTAGGGCTGATGTGAAAATACTAAATGTACCATAAGGCCTTAAGTATTTATTTGGTTAAACATTCCTGCTACAGGTGCTGTGACACAAGGCAGGCAAAAGTCAACCAAATTGCAAAATAACCTATGGCTAGTGCCAGATGTTGTCATTATCGGCTTAATTTATCTTAAAAATTTCGGTATTTTTTTGGAGGACAGAGATTTAGGGCTATTGAAAATCATTGCAAAAACTATGCCAAATCATAGGACGCCGCTGGAATTGATACCAAAGGTATCACGATACGGAAACTTTTCACAGCCGATGTAGAGGGTGTC
>DBXU01000027.1 GCA_002310075.1 Bacteroidales bacterium UBA1204
AGGTGTTTGCGGTTGCTCTGCTTGTAAGGACCAAACTCGCCACCGACATAATCGCTCTCGTCGAACTTGATGCCGCACCAGTCGAGCGACTCGACGATATATTGCTCGGCTCCTGGCACGAAACGCGTTTGGTCGGTGTCCTCGATGCGAAGGATCATTTTGCCACCGTTCTTCTTGGCAAACAAGTAGTTATATAATGCGGTACGCACACCCCCGATGTGTAAGGGACCCGTCGGGCTGGGGGCAAATCTNNAATCTTACTCTGACTTCTTTCATTTTATTGTGAACATTTCGTTTTGAGGCTGCAAAAATAAGTATCTTTTCGCAACATTCCGCTTCTTTCAACGAAATTCACTATTTTTGCAGGTTATTCTATTTTGGATATGTCTGCGCCTAAGCTATTGATAGAAAAGATCGAAGGCTTCACCAAGAAGTACTACCTCAACCGCCTGATACAAGGCGTGTTGGTGGGAGCTGTATTGTGGATCGCCTTCTACTTGCTCATCAACGGGTTGGAATATGTGTCCTGGTTCCCGCCTAAGGGACGTTTTGTTTTGTTTTTGTTTTTATTGGCTGGTAGCGCCTTTGTTTTGGTGTATCATTTTATCATACCGCTCATCAATCTAATCCGATTCCGGAAGAAAATGTCGATAGAACAAGCCTCTGTGATGATAGGTAAGTTTTTCCCAGAAATCAAAGACAAGCTGTTGAACACCATTCAATTAAGCGATCTGCTCGACAAATCTTCAGAAAGCGATCTGCTCGTCGCCACCATTGAGCAACGCAGCGCCCAACTCTCCCCTATTCATTTCAGCGATGCTGTCAACCTACGCGGCAACCTAAAATGGCTCGGCTTGTTTTTCGGCACACTTCTTTTGTTGGTTCTCCTCATGGTGTTTTTGCCATCCTTTGCGGTGCAACCCACGCAGCGCATCGTCAACTACGAACAAGAGTTTGAAAAGCCCCTACCCTACCAAGTCGAAATCATACAAGACGACATCGAATCTTGTCAGGGCGAGGACGTCAAATTTGCCATCAAAGTAACTGGAGACCGCATTCCCGATGCCTTCTATGTGAAAAGCAAACTCGGACAGCAGCTGATGACCAAGACATCGGCCAACGATTTCGGTTATACCTTCAAAAACCTCTTTGACGACTTGTCCTTCCAGGTGGTAGGTGGCGATTATACCAGCCGCCCTCTTCACATCACGGTGCATCCCAACCCAGCTCTCCTCTCCTATCGTTGCGAATTGCGATATCCAGCTTACATACATCGCACCAACGAGACCCTTGAAGGCAAAACCCGTCTCATCGTCCCCCAAGGCACATCGTTACGATTCAGCTTCACGACACGCGACACGGAACAGATGACTGTGACCCGTGATACTATGAGCAACCCTCTGATGGCGAAAGATGATGTGTTTGAATACCAGTTTATCGCCGCACAATCCACCAAATTTGAGATTGGGGTTCAAAACAGCTGGAACCTTACCATTGACCCCCTGCCCTTCTCTGTGGATGTAATACCCGACGCCTATCCTGACATTCGTGTTGAATCGTTCGACGAACAACTCTCTTCCGACGTCTATTTCTCGGGTATTGTTACCGATGATTACGGATTCAGCCGCCTGACATTCAATTGCAAGGTCAAAGAGCCCGTCGAGAAAAGCATTGTTAAGATGGTACCTTTCGACTCCAAACAAACCCGATCTTCGTTTTTCTATCACATGAACATGGACAGCTTGGGCATCCTGCCAGGACAAAACATGGAAGTTTATTTCGAAGTGTGGGACAACGACGGGTTCCACGGACCCAAGTCGAAACGATCCGAGGTCCTCTCCTACTACAAACCCTCTGAGGCTGCTTTAGACAGCATTGCCAACCAAGAGTCGGAAGACATCATGGAGCGCCTTTCCGAGAAATCGCATGAAGCCGACAAATTGCAAGATGCTATAGAAAAGATGCTGCAAGACCTCATCCAGAAAAAAGATTTGGATTGGTCGGACAAGGAAAAAATGAAAGAACTCATGCAAAAGCAGCAGCAAATCCAAGAGGAATGGAACAAGCTTCAAGAAGAACAGGAAAAGCTGTCTGATTTCATGAAAGAACATGAGATCACTAACGAAGACCTGATCAAAAAACAGGAACAGATCAACAAATTATTCGATGAAGTGATCCCTGACGAGCTTCGCAAGATGATGGAGCAAATCGACAAACTCCTTGAAGAAATGCCACGCGAGCAAATGCAGCAGATGATGCAAAACATCAAGAAAAACAACCAGTCGATGCAGGAGCTTCTTGACCGTAATCTGTCGTTGTTGGAACAACTGAAAATGGAAAAAGACCTTAACGACTTGGCCGATAAACTGAACAAACTAGGTGAGGATTTACAGAAGCAAGAATCTGACAATCAGAATAAAGCAGGGGAGGAGACGGACAAAAAATCGGCCGAGGAAGCCAAAAAGGAATTCGACAAAATGATGGATGAACTCGATCAGTTGCTAGATAAAAACCAAGACTTGCAACAGCCGTTCAACCTTGAAAAAGATGAAGAAATGCAGGAAAGCATCGACCAAGACCTCGATGATGCCATGCAAAATGAGGAAACTGGCGACCAGCAGCAGTCGTCACAGCAAAAGCAAAAGGCGGGACAAAAGATGCAGCAAATGGCTAACGACATGATGCAGCAGATGATGATGGGTGGTATGCAACAGATGGCCGAAGACGCACATCTTCTACGTATCTTACTAGAAAACGTTGTCCATGCCTCACATGAACAAGAAGCCCTTATGACAGAAATTGGCAGTATTAGAACCGACGATCCGTCATTGGTGCAAAAAATCATCACACAAAAAGAGATTGCCGATAATTTCAATATCGTTCGTGATTCGCTGCGTAGCATAGCCATGCGACAGCCCACCATACAAAACTTCGTGTTCGACGAGCTACATATCATTGAGAACCAAACAGGAAATGCCATGAAGCATCTCAACGACCTGAAGCTCTCACAGGCGGCACGCCACCAACAAACCGCCATGATGTCAATGAACAATTTGGCGCTCATGCTTGCCGAATCGCTCGAACACATGGAAAACGACATGTCGTCGATGGGCATGGGAATGCCCATGCAAAGCTGTAATTCGAAAAGCGGACAAGGCAAAAAAGACATGAAAAACATGCAACAATTGCAGCAGCAACTCAGCCAACAGCTGAAACAAATGCAGCAGCAGATGGAGAAGTCGGGACAACAACAACCCAACTCCATGAGCGAGCAGTTTGCCCGCATGGCGGCCGAACAGGAAATGCTACGACAAGGCATGCAGCAAATGCTCAACGACATGAAAGAAAACGGGCAAATAGGTGATGACGGTTTGAACGACATCATCAAAGACATGGAAAAACTAGAAGAGGAGCTGGTGAACAAAAAGATCAACCGCCAAATGATAGAACGTAGCCAAAGGATTGAAACCAGAATGCTGGAATCACAAAAAGCCCAAGAAAAACGCGAACAAGAGGAAAAGCGCAAATCGAATGAATACAAGGGCTCGCAGTTTAACAGAAAGGTGGACGAGCTCTTGTTTAAGGAAACGCTGAAGAAAAACCAAGAATTCCTAAAAACCCATCCGATTGAATACACACCCTACTACAAGGACAAGATCAACGACTATTACATAAAGAAAAACACACATTGAAATGATTCGATTCAACACATTGGATGTGGCAATGCCCCCCATCGACTCACAACGCGTCAAGACATGGATAGAAGAAGTGGCAGAAAGACATGACAAGACGATAGGGGAGTTGTATTACTATTTCTGTAGCGACGAGAAGCTATTGGAAATCAACAGGGAAAGACTTGGTCACGACTTCTACACCGACATTGTCACCTTTCCGCTGACCGATTGTGAAACGGTGCTTTCCAGCGAGTTTTGCATTAGCATCGAACGCATCCAAGACAATGCGGAGACTTTTGGCCGCAGCTATGAGAGCGAGTTGCACCGGGTCATCATCCATGGTGTGCTGCATCTCATCGGCTTCGATGATCTTACCGATGAGGAAGAGAAAGAGATGCGTGAAAAAGAGGAAGAAGCCTTGAAATTATTATTTAATTAAGTGATTATCAAAATATTAAACATATTGTTTCCCGTGAAACATTGACAAAAAGATGTATTTTGAACCTTACGATATCATTGTTGTAGGAGCAGGCCACGCCGGGTGCGAAGCTGCGGCTGCGGCTGCCAATATGGGAAGCAAAGTCCTGCTCATCACCATGGATTTGCGCCTGATGGCCTCCATGTCGTGCAATCCTGCCATGGGCGGTATCGCCAAAGGACAGATTGTGCGTGAAATTGACGCCATGGGCGGTTACTCAGGCATCGTGTCGGATCGGACCATGATCCAATTCCGTATGTTAAACAAATCCAAAGGTCCTGCCATGTGGAGTCCACGTTGCCAAAGCGACAAGATGATGTTCTCAGCAGAATGGAGAAGCATGTTGGAGAAAACACCCAACGTGGACTTCTGGCAAGATACCGCTATAGGTTTATTGGTAGAAGGCGACCGGATCAAAGGCGTCAAAACTAGGATAGGAGGAGATATCGAAAGCAAAGCTGTGATCCTGACCAACGGCACTTTCCTCAATGGATTGATTCACATAGGCGAACAGCACTTCCCAGGAGGCAGGATGGGAGAAGTGGCAAGCCATGGCATCACCGAACAACTAAAAGACCTCGGATTTGAAGCCAAAAGGCTGAAAACAGGTACTCCGGTAAGAATCGATGGACGTACTATTGATTTCAGCAAACTCATAGAACAAAAAGGTGACGAGGAAGTGACCGGGTTTTCATATCTGGAACCTTTCAGAATAAAAAAACAAAGAAGCTGCTGGATCGCACATACTTCTCTTAAGGTCCACGAAACGCTCAGAAAAGGATTCAAATATTCCCCCATGTTCAACGGACGAATCCAAGGCGTGGGACCAAGGTATTGCCCAAGCATTGAAGACAAAATAGAACGTTTTGCGGGCAAGGATAGTCACCAACTCTTTGTTGAACCCGAAGGATGGACGACGGAAGAATACTACCTGAACGGATTCAGCTCCTCATTACCAGATTATATACAATACGAAGCCTTGCGACAAATTGAGGGATTTGAGAATGCAAAGATTTACAGACCGGGTTATGCCATCGAATACGACTATTTCCCACCAGAACAATTATTCCATTCTCTAGAAACAAAAAGAATGCATGGGTTATATTTCGCAGGTCAAATCAATGGCACAACGGGATATGAAGAAGCAGCTTGCCAAGGCATGATGGCAGGAATCAATGCGGCATTATCAATCAGGGATGAAGAACCCTTAGTATTATCGAGAACAGAAGCATATATTGGCGTCCTCATCGATGATTTAATAACGAAAGGAGTAGACGAACCGTACAGAATGTTCACCAGCAGGGCAGAATACCGTATCTTATTAAGGCAAGACAATGCTGATGCAAGACTAACAGAAAAAGCCTATAAACTAGGATTAGCGACAAAAGAACGCTACACAAAATACAAAAATAAACAAGCTAAAGTAGAGGATATTAAACAGGTGTTAAACGAGACTTATGTCTATCCACAAGAAATTAATATGCTTCTCGAACAAAAAGGAAGCTCCAAGATAGAACAAAAACTCAAACTGTCATACGTCTTACTAAGACCACAGATCAACCTAGCAGAGTTGATTGAAACATTACCACAACTAGAGGCGTATAGAACACAAGACCAATTCACAAAAGAATGTCTAGAAGAAGCAGAGATAGAAATCAAATACGACAGTTACATACAAAAGGAAAACGAGCTGGCGGAAAAGCTAAATCGGCTCGAAAATGTAAAACTACCCAAAGATTTTGATTACCATTCTATACAATCATTATCATACGAATGCCGCGAAAAGCTGAATCGATACAAACCACAAACACTCGGACAAGCATCAAGAATTAGCGGTATTTCACCAGCTGATATCAACGTATTAGCCATATTTTTAGGAAGATAGAAGAATTGTTCCACATGAAACACTGAAAAAACATGAACAAAAAATGTCCCTGGTGCGGGTCAGAAAAAGCACAAATCCACTTGTGGCTCAAAGATGAGTTTTTAACGAAAGAGGACTTCCAAATCTATGAATGCCTCCAATGTGGATTGCTATATACGGAACCTAGACCTGATAAAGAGAAGATAGGCCAATACTACAAATCAGAGGAGTACTACAGTCACCAAGAGAACACCAAAGGCTTTATCCCAAAAATTTACGAAACGGTCAAATCAATTAACCTCAAGAAAAAATACAAAATAGCCGCAAACAAACACGAAGCAGGGAAAATGCTCGACATCGGATGTGGGGTAGGAGATTTCATCCAAATGATGGAGAAAAAAGGCTGGGATTGTGTTGGTGTTGAACCTTCAGAACAAGCAAAATCCATCGCGTCAAAAAGGATAAAAGCCAAAATGATAAATCCCGAACAATTGGCCGAACTTAAAGGGGAAAAATACGACCTGATCACCATGTGGCATGTATTGGAACACGTAGACAATCTAAAAGAGGAGATTGGTCAGCTGGAAAGACTATTGAAAAAGGGTGGTAAGCTAATCGTAGCAGTCCCAAACTTCAAATCATACGACGCCCGATATTACAACACGCACTGGGCTGCGTACGACGTACCCAGACACTTAAATCATTTTTGCAAAGAATCCATTGTTAAAATATTTAAAAAGACAAGCCTGGATTTAATAGGATATGACAAGCTTATCTGGGATGCTTATTACATTTCTTATATGAGCGAATTGTACCTAAGACACAGATTTCCAATGATAAAAGGGGCATTCCGAGGGCTTGTCTCAAACTGGAAAGCAAGAAATTCAGGGGAATGGTCAAGCAAAGTATACGTTTTCGAGAAAAAATGATGAAATCAAAAATTTGACCGTTTTTAGCGAATATGGAACACTTTTGACCATAAGAGGAACAAGGAGACAAAAATTGAAAAAAAAGCGAAGAGCGAGGTTGTTTTTATAAACGACTCACAATCAGACAAAAACAAACAAAAAATGAAAAAGATGAAGAACTCCGGGAAAAAAACAGGAAACGCATTTTGTTACCTGAGCATAGCTTTGGCTTTAGCTACAGGCTTGTTCTTCTATCTATCATTAAAAGAAGATAGGATTCAACAAAAAGTCCAAGCCTCAATAGAAAAGATGGACCGGGAGATGGGAAGGCTGATCGAAAAGGGGTTGAATCACGAAGAGTTAGAAAAAAAACAAACGGGTCTGTTTGTCTTCATGAATGACACGCTGGTATTTTGGAACCAAAATGATGTAAACCCAAAACTGGTTAAAAGAAAAGTCAGAATCGGACATGATACGATATGCCATCTTTTCTCAGGAAATTATTATATAAAATCCTACGAAAGCGGTGCTATGACCTACTACATCTTCAACATGGTCAATACATCCTATCCCATCAACAACCGCTACTTCACAAACAAAAACAAAACTTTACCAAAGTATATTGAAGCCGATATTTCACTCATAGGCAGCAACGAAGGGAAGACGCTGTATAACAGCAGTGGTAAAGCGTTGGCACAATACCAAATCACGAATAAGCCAAAGATCAAAGAGCCTTTCCGCTATATGTGGCCGTTGCCTTTTCTAGTATTATTGATAATCGGATTGATCCTGAACACTAAAAGGAAGTCTAAAAATATCATCAGAAACAACAAAAAAACATATGCGATAGAGATCGGAATCGGTGCCATACTATTACTATCAATTATTGGTACCATTATTTACGATAAAACGAAGTCAAAACGCGAAAATGAGGAAATGAAAAGGCAAGCAGAGAGATTGCTGGAAGAACGGGACCAGGAATTTGAAAAAAGCTTTACCAATTTTTCTCAACTCATTTTAATCGATACTAACATAAGGGAGATGCTGTTTGCCGAAAGCAACATTTTGGCAGATGTGATATTGGGCTATTCAAAAGAACTGCTTTTCGATGAGGTAATGAAGCCCTATAACACTACATTGACACTCTGCTCGCCAGAAGAAGAAATCACCATACAACCAGAAGGATACATAATACCATGCGATAAGTATTTTCAAGATAAATTAGCCAACACGAAGCACAGTAAAGTAGGAGAGGGATTATATTTTATGGATTACTATACATTTGACCCTAACTACCTTGGAATCATAAACATCTCATCAAAAGATTCATTACAACAAAAAACACTGTATTACGAGTTTTACAAACCCATAACACCGGAAAGCTTCGGTTTCCCAAAGCTATTAAAGGCAGGCAAGGGTCAAGAAACAAACGATTACTCGATAGCAAACTATAGAAACAACCAACTTGTTTACAAGAATGGAAAGTACATTTACCCAACGCTACTCAATAGCTTAAATGTTGAAGATCGAACATACACAAACAGCCATAAGTACAAACACTATGCTATAAAACAAGATGACGATAGCATTCTAGTAATCAGCACACCCCGAAAAAGCTGGTCAGAGATAACAGCCCCATTCGCAGTAATATTCCTAGGTCTTGCGATAGCATATTTGGCAATTGTATGGATTATACGTCCTAAAGAAAGACGTAAATGGCATGACAGAAGTTTTCGACAAAAACTACAAACGATCATCCTGTCAACACTAGGCATTTCATTCCTGGCTGTAGGACCCGTATCCGTAATTTACATGCGTGGTTTGTATAACCAAAAGACCAAGGCAGCGGAATTCGAGACCACAAGAACCCTGGCATTAGAGATGCGAAACGACCTAGATTTCAACAACCTATTAAGAACGGCTTCCAAAGACAAATGGGACGAAATTCTCGATCATTACGCATCGACTTTTTTCACAGACTTGAATCTCTATAAACTCAACGGACAACTATTAGCGACCACACGACCCGAAATCCAAGACCTCAATCTACAAGCGCCAATTATGAACGCCGAGGCCTACCAAAATATTCACCGAAACAAAGCCTTGTTCTACACACACGAAGAACAGCTTGGGGAAGGCAATTACGAATCGGCTTATATTCCGATAACCGACGATTATGGTAACAATTTGGCATATCTCAATACGCCGTATTTCTCCAGTGCCACTGATCTACATAATGAAATCAAGAATTTCGTCCTAACGTATTTGAACATCATTCTAGCTCTCTTTGGAATCGCGTTGATTTTTGTGCTCAGCATCACCAAACGCTTCACACAGCCATTATCATTAATACAAAACAAGCTTGGTGACATCAAAATCGACCAAAAGAATGAGCCCATTGAATGGAAAGGCAATGACGAGATCGGAGCATTGGTAAAACAATACAATCAGTTAATCGAAGAATTGGAAAAAAGTGCCGCCGAACTGAAACGTACTACAGCAGAGTCGGCATGGAGAGGCGTGGCACGGCAGGTAGCCCACGAAATCAAAAACTCACTCACTCCGATGCGGCTCAGTGTACAAATGCTACAACGCAACATAGAAAACGGAGAAGCAACACCCGAGCAAATACAACGCACCACAAACACGCTCATTGAACAAATCGACGCGCTTTCCGACATCGCTTCATCGTTCTCAACCTATGCCAAATTGCCTGAAAACCATCCTCAGCCCCTGGATTTGGCAGAATTGGTAGGTAACGTGGTGAATCTTTACGACAATTCGGAAAACATCAAGTTCCACTACGCTTATGACACGACAGCTAACCATACCTTCAACGGTGACAAGACCAACCTCAATAGCGCAGTCAGCAACCTTGTGAAAAATTCCGTTCAGGCCATTGGTTCGAAACCTAACGGGCAGATTGACGTCTCGCTGAAATCAACAGCAAACACTTTCATCATTAGTGTGAAAGACAATGGCAAAGGTATCAAGGAAGAGGACAAAGGACAAATCTTCTTGCCCAATTTCACTACCAAGACTGGAGGCTCGGGCGTGGGACTCTCGCTGACTTACAACATCGTGCAAGCCGCTGGAGGAACCATTACCTTTGAAAGCAAAGAAGGGGAGGGGGCTGAGTTTATCATCGAATTACCGAAAAATTGAGATCAACCCAATATATAGAATAAATTAACGTTTGTGAAAGGACAGGAGAAAACGACATGACAGAAAACAGATTAGGCTCACTTGCGAAACAAACCGCCATTTACGGCCTCAGCAGCATCATCGGCAGGTTCTTGAACTACCTGTTGGTACCCATCCACACCCATAGGATGGCTGCTGAATCGGGTGGATATGGCATTGTGACCAACCTATATGCCTATACCGCTTTGCTTCTCGTCATCCTGACCTTTGGCATGGAGACCACCTTCTTCCGTTTCTCCAACAAAGAAGGCGTCAACCCCAACAAAGCTTTCTCTACTGCAGGACTTTCTGTCGGTTTCGTCTCACTGGTTTTCCTATTGCTGGTATCCATTTTCCTCCAACCTATTGCTGCGGCTTTAGATTACGCCACACATCCCGAGTTTGTGGAAATCATGGCCATCATCGTGGCTTTCGATGCTTTCCAAGCCATTCTGTTTGCAAGACTGCGTTATGAAAACCGCCCTGTTAAATTCATGGTGCTGAAACTTTCTTTCATCATCATGAGTTTGTTGCTCAACCTGTTTATCTTCTATCTGGCGCCCTATTTGAAAGCGCATTTCCCCGCCATGATGGAATGGTACCAACCCAGCTACCAGGTCGGCTATATCTTCATCGCCAATCTGATTTGTACCGTGTTGGTTACCTTCGGATTCATTCCTGAAATCAAGAAGCTGAAATCCGGAATCGACTTTACGCTATTGAAGCAAATGCTGAACTATACTTGGCCCATCCTCCTTTTGGGTTTGGCGGGTATCCTCAATCAAGTGGCCGACAAGATCGTTTTCAAGAAAATTGTTCCCGGTCTCGAAGGTGAAGAACAACTTGGCATCTATGGCGCCTGCGTTAAGATAGCGATGATCATGGCGATGATTACACAAGCCTTCCGTTATGCTTATGAGCCTTTTGTCTTCGGCGGTCAACGAGACAAAAACGACAAAGTGCTGCAAGCTAAGGTGATGAAGTATTTCATCATCTTCACATTGCTGGCATTCCTTGCCGTGGTGATGTACATGCCTATATTGAAATATCTTGTCGGTGAAGACTACCACGCAGGCCTGCGTGTGGTACCCATCGTGATGATGGCCGAAATCTTCATGGGCATCTATTTCAACCTCTCGTTCTGGTACAAACTCATCGACGAGACCTGGTGGGGTGCCATTTTCTCCGCTATCGGTTGTGCGGTATTGCTCGCCATCAACTTCATCTTTGTGCCCCAATACGGTTACATGGCCTGTGCTTGGGGCGGCTTTGCAGGCTACGCCACTTGTATGGTGCTGTCTTACTTTGTCGGACAGAAGAAAGCCCCCATACCTTATGACTTGAAGTCGGCATTCCTCTATTTTGCCGTAGCTATCGCCCTGTTTTTCGTCCAAAAAAACATCCATATCGAGAGTACCATTTGGACCTTGGTCATCAACACGGGCCTGCTGTTGGTCTTCTTCGCTTTCATCTGCTGGAAAGAAAAAGACCTGACGAATAGCGTCTTGCATGTAGTGAATAGTAAAATTTTGAAAAAGAAATAGATATGAAACTCAACATCGTCAACACTTCAAATAACCCAATGCCTGCCTACGAGACCAAAAACTCGGCCGGCATGGACCTCCGCGCCTATTTGCCCGAAGGTCCCATCACCCTCGAACCCATGCAGCGCGGCCTCGTGCCGACAGGGCTTTACATGGAAATCCCAGAAGGCTATGAAGGACAGGTGCGTCCCCGCAGCGGTCTGGCCCTCAAAAGCGGCATCACCGTGCTCAACTCTCCTGGCACCATCGATGCCGATTATCGCGGACAGATCTGCGTCATCCTCATTAATCTCTCCGACAAGCCGTTTGTTATCAATAGTGGCGACCGCATCGCGCAGATGGTCATTGCCAAATGCGAACAGACCGAGCCCGTGCAGGTGGAGACGCTTACGGAAACCGAGCGCGGCGCAGGCGGTTTTGGTCACACTGGAAAAAACTAAACACAAATGAAAAGAGTATTATTATTGTTGTTGTTGGGTGGTTGTATCACCATAGGCTTCGCTCAAACCATGTCATCGGAATATGAAGGCAAGCCCGACAAGAAAAAGAATGCTACTTATTTCTCGAACGGCTTGCAGAGCAAATACCGCGAAGACACCGAGGGCGCCATCCGCAATTTCGAACAGGCTCTTCGTTATATGCCCAACGATGCCGCTTCCATGTTTGAATTAAGTCAACAATATGTTGATGCCGGGCGCATAGAAGATGCCTTCAAAATGATCCAGCAAGCTGTCAAAATAGACCCGGAGAATAAATGGTATCAGCTGCGCTTGGGACAATTTTACCGCAATCTTGAACAATACGATGACTTCATCAAGCTTTATGAAGGTCTGACCCAAAAATACCCGGAAGACCCCGACATGCTCAGCGAACTCATCGACATGTACTTGGTTACCGGAAACTACGACAAGGCGATAGACAAGTTGGAGCTCTTGGAAAAACAAGTTGGTCAAAACGAACTGATCACCGAACAGAGACTCAGCATCCTCAAACAGAAAGGCGACACGAAAAAACTCATTTCAGAACTCGAAAAGCTCATCCAACAAAACCCTGGAACATCACGCTATTACAGCATGTTGGCACAAGTCTACACCGAAAACGGCAAGGAAAAAGACGCCTTGAAACTGTATGAGAAGATACAAGAGATCAACCCTGATGACCCATACATTAATGTCTCACTTTTGGAGTTTTACGATAAAAACGGCAATAAGGACAAGGCTTTTGAAGCGTTGATTGCCGCCATCCGCAACAAGAAGCTTGACTTGACTACAAAAGCCAACATCTATGATTATTGGATGAACCGAAACCAAGACTCCAAGAACCTCAACGAGCAAGCCAAACAATGCGGATTGGCTTTTAGTGAGACCCATCCGGACGAAAAAATCGGGTATCTCATCTTGGGATCCTATTACATCATCACCGAGAACCCCTCTTTGGCCAGAACCTATTATAAGAAAACCCTCTCTATCGACAGCACTGACTTCATCTCCTGGCAAAACCTTATTATCAGCGAATCACGGCTCAACGAAAACGAAGCCGTACGCGACCATGCCGTTGCCGCCTTGAAGTATTACCCCATGCAGCCTGTGTTTTATTGGTATGCTGGTGTTGCCAATGCGGTGTTGAAAAACGACGAAGATGCCGTAACTTATTTGGAAAAGGGGAGGAGATACACCACCGATAAGCTGCAGATGGCCAATTTTGACGCTTTCCTTGGCGATATCTACCATGAACTGGGCGAAGAAGAAAAAGCATTCGATGCCTACGATCGAACCTTGCGCAATGACCCTAATAATGTTTTGGTCCTTAACAACTACGCCTACTTCCTCGCCTTGAAAAACCAAGACCTGGATAAGGCTTTGGAGATGTCGACAAAAGCCATTGCACTTGAGCCCGACAACCCGACTTATCTCGACACCCATGCTTGGGTGCTTTACACAAAAGGCGACTACAAGGAAGCCGAAAAACACATGAAAAAAGCCCTGAAACTATTGAAAGAACCTACCAAAGAATATCGTGACCATTATGATGCCATAATGAACAAACTCGAAAAGAACTGATTTGGAACACATTTTGGAGAAAGACATTTTGTGAAACACCTGACGAAAATAGCATTCCTCGCCCTGTTGCTGGCCTCCACTTCTTGCGCCTCGCGCAAGAAAACCGTTGCGCCCGTTCAACCACAACCCTTCGAATGGCTTACCGCCAACATGGACATCCAGGCTGAGGGCAATGGCATGAACTTCGACGACCTCTCGGGGCAACTGCGTATGCGCAAGGACAGCCTCGTCTGGCTCAGCGTGACTGCCACCTTGGGCGTCGAAGTGTTGCGTGCCAAAGTCAGCACAGATTCTGTTTGGATCGTCAACCGCATTGAGAAGACTTATCTGGCCGAACCCATGAAAAACATCTCCGAAACACTCGGCATTCCGCTCAGCCTTGCTTTATTGCAAACCCTGCTTTTGGACAATAACGAAGGCCTTCCACCCGTTGAGAACCAAACGGTACAATTGAAATCCTTCGTTTGGGGCAATCTGTCCGCCAAAATCAAATACCATAACATCAAACTTGACGAAAAGACCGCCTTCCCACTGAAAATCACAGATAAGATGGAACGCTACCATCTAAAAAAGAAAGGATACTAAGGCTTGAAAAAACTACCTGTCATATTAGTTCTGTTATTGTTGGCCCTTGCCAATCCTATCTATTGCCAAAAGACGAAAGGCAAGTCGAAGAAACAGTTGCAGAGCGAGATTACTTCTTTGCAAAAGGAAATCTCGACGGCCAACCAGCTGCTGAAAAAGACCAAAAAAGACAAGGAGATGACGCTTAACGAAGTGAACCTCCTCGACAAAAAAATCAAGCAGCGGGAGCAGCTTATCAAGGCCTACAACGAACAAATCGCCGTCCTCGATGAGGAAATCAACGCCGGACAAAACAACATCAAGTCGCTCAACTCTGACCTTAGCAAGCTCCGCAAGGAATACGCCAAGATGCTCACCTTTGCCAACAAAAACCGAAGCAAATACGACAGACTCGGCTTTGTCTTTGCATCTAAAGACTTTAACCAGGCTTTCAGCCGACTGCGTTACATCCGAGAGTTCAGCGATGCACGAAAAGTCAAGATGGACCAGATTGCCAGCACCGAACGTCGCATCAGCGGAGAAGTAGAAGCCAGCCAACAAGCTCGCGAACAGCAGGCAGCCATGTTGAAAGACGAAAAGACACAACAAGATGCCATGAAAAAAGAAAAGGAAGAACTCAACGGACAGGTGGCCAAACTGAAGAAAAAAGAAGGCAGCATACAGCAAGACATCAAGAATAAGCAACAACAGACCCAAAAACTGCAAAAAGCCATCGACGACATCATCGCCGAAGAAATACGCAAGGCCAATGCCGAAGCCGAAAGAAAACGAAAAGAGGCTGAAAAGAAAGCTGCTTCCAACAAAGACAAGGGTAAAACGGCTTCGCCTTCAACCCCGGCTCCAAGCAAGGAGAAGGGCATGGCGCTGACGCCTTCTGAAAAAACCCTCTCTTCCAACTTTGTCAGCAACAAAGGAAAACTACCATGGCCTGTTGAGCGGGGAGTCATTTCTTCCTCCTATGGCAAACATGCTTCCGTTGTTTCCGACAAAGTCACCGTCACTAACAACGGCATCGACATTGCCACCACCGAAGGCGCCAAGGCTCGCGCCGTCTTCGACGGCGAAGTGGCCAGCGTAGCCAAACTAGTGGGTTCCAATACCGTCGTCATCATCCGTCATGGCGAATATTTCACCGTTTATTCCAACCTTGAAAACGTAACCGTGAAACGCGGCGACAAGGTGAAGACCAAGCAAAACATCGGTACGGTACACACCAACAAAACCGAGAACAAAACAGAATTACACTTCG
This sequence comes from Bacteroidales bacterium UBA1204, assembly GCA_002310075.1. The sequence continues at coordinate 15,546 of DBXU01000027.1, forward strand.
AGTTATTGAAAGAACAAAGCCGACAAAATCCTTCCAACTGGTTATCGAAATGAAAAGAAAACTTTTGATATTGTCATTATTGGGTTTGATGCTCATGCTAGGCTCTTGCAAGACTAAAGACGTGCCAGGCCGTCGCCGCGCACCTCGCAATTGCAATTCATGCACCAAGTGGAGCTATGTACCCCAAGAAGCCATAGATTACGAACTCTTGCACGACAATGAAGGCTGAAGAACTCCAACTTCTGAAACGCTATTTCCCTGAAACAGCCGTGCAAAGAGTAGGCGAAATGTTCAGTCAACGCCGATTCAAGCTGCACTTCAAAAGACCACGTAATTCAAAGTTGGGTGATTTCCGTCCTCCCCGCACAAAAAACGGCATTTGCGCCATCACGCTCAATTTGGATCTCAATCCTTATCAAATGCTCATCACCTATGTCCATGAGGTGGCACATTATGATGTGTACCAACAATACGGGACTAGAAATGTACTACCCCACGGCCAGGAATGGCAAAGACAGTTTTCAGCGTTGCTATCGCCTTTCATGACCGAAACCGTCTTCCCCGAAGACGTGCTGACAGCATTACGGTTCCATTTGCAACACATCAAAGCCAGCAGCAATGCCGACCAAAACCTGCAAAGAGTGCTCCACAAGTATGACAAGGACTCCGATTCCATGACCACCGTGGAAAGTCTTCCCAACAACGCCAAATTCATGCTCAAAAACGGGTTAGTATTTCGGAAAGGGGAGAAGCTTCGCACCCGCTACAAATGCTATTGCGAGAGCAACGGACGCTGGTATTTCGTGTCGGCCTTGGCAGAAGTCAAAAGGTTGTTATAAACACACTTATGGTGGTTTATGTCTCTTCGTTAGAGAAAAAGTTGTATTTTTGCTCGTTCATTACCGCAACATTTTATGCGCAAGCTGATTACACGCTTTTGTAATTTCATATTCGGGAAACACAAAAACAATACGCTTCCTCGTATTTGGATTTTGGCTGCCGATATGGCCATTGTCTTGCTCGCCTATGTCATCGCGGTGGTTATGGTCTATTTTAACGACATTACCAAGCTGAACCTCATCGTTGATTGGAAACGCATATGGCTGTTCCCGTGTTTTTACCTCGTCTCTTTCCTGATCAGCAAGACCTATGACGGCATGTTGCGCTATTCGGGGTTCAACGACATCCGAAAGATTTTCTTTTCGTGCACGTGGACGTTTATCTTTATTGTGGTTAGCAAATGGGTATTAATAAAACTCTATCATCCTTTTGCCGCCAACTATTATCCCCCTTTTACCATCATCGGCTACCACTATCTGATAACACTGGTGCTGATGATCATCATGCGTTTTACCATACGACGCTTGTACAACGAAGTCTACAAAACCGCCAGCAACAAACAGAACACCATCATTTACGGAGCGGGAGATGCTGGAACCATTCTTTTGAGAACCCTCAGCCAAGACACCAATTCAAGATACAGAATCAAGGCTTTCGTTGATGACGATCAAAAACGCATAGGCTCACAGATCAATACCATCAAGGTGCTCGCTCCGAATGTTGTTCTTTCGGAAGATTTTGTCCAAAGAAACAAGATTGAGGTGATGATCATCGCCATCCCGAGCATCTCGGAAAAACGCAATAGGGAAATCATCGAACAGGGTTTGGCGCTCAATCTTATCGTCAAATCGGTGCCCTCTTTCGACAAGTGGGTGGACGGGAAGATTTCGACCAATCAGATCCAGGACATCAAGATCGAAGACTTGTTGGGGCGCAATCCTATCATCTTGGGAAAGAGCAATGTCGTCCGCGAAATCGACAATAAAGTGGTGCTCGTCACAGGAGCCGCAGGCTCTATTGGCAGTGAAATATGCCGTCAGGTGATGCATTACAACCCGTCAAAGCTCATCATGCTCGACCAGGCCGAATCGCCATTGTATGACTTCCAATTCGAGATGAACAACACGCCCGAGTTCAAGGAAAAACGCGACAGGATGGCGTTTGTGATCACCAATGTGAAAGACCCCGTCCACATGAGACAAGTCTTCGAGTCATTCCACCCGCAAGTGGTGTTCCATGCCGCAGCCTACAAACACGTGCCTTTCATGGAGGAAAACGCTTATGAAGCCGTCTTTGTCAACGTGTTTGGAACCAAGTTAGTTGCTGACCTGGCTACAGAATATGGCGTCGAGAAGTTTGTTATGATTTCGACCGACAAGGCCGTCAACCCAACCAATGTGATGGGCGCCACCAAGCGAATCGCCGAAATCTATACCCAAAGCCGACAAGGTTCAACCAAGTTCATCACCACTCGATTCGGTAATGTGTTGGGCTCAAACGGTTCCGTAGTTCCCTTGTTCCAAAAGCAAATCGAGCAAGGAGGTCCCATCACCGTCACCGACCGTCGCATCACCCGTTATTTCATGACCATCCCCGAAGCCTGCAGCCTCGTTTTAGAAGCAGGGTCTATCGGAGAAGGCGGCGACATCTTCGTCTTCGACATGGGAGAAAAAGTCAGGATTTGGGACCTAGCCGAAAAAATGCGTCAACTGGCACACCGCCCCGAAGTCGAAATCATTGAAACAGGCCTCCGCCCCGGTGAAAAACTCTATGAAGAAGTGCTGGCCAACGAAGAAAACACCATCAAGACCGAGAATGAAAAGATCATGCACGCCGTGGTGAGAAAATATGAAACCGAAGAGGTGGACGACATGATTGAGACGCTACGTAACGAACTTGCCACCAGCGACCCGATGAGAATCGTTGCCCAAATGAAAGTCATCGTGCCCGAATTCAAAAGCAATAACAGTATCTTCAGCCAGTTGGACAAATAAACCGAAATGTATACTTTACTCACCGACGCCTTACATCGCATCGCGTACGCCACCGATGCTTCCGCCTATCGTGAAATACCACAAGGCGTGGCATTCCCAGAAAATGAACAGGATATTGTCAATCTCATTGAGGAAGCATGCAAACAAAAAACCCATCTCATCCCGAGAGCTGGCGGCACTTCCATCGCCGGCCAAGTGGTGGGCAACGGCATCGTAGTCGACATCAGCAAGCATTTCAAGAAGATTCTGGAAATCAACCAAAAAGAACGATGGGCAAGGGTGCAACCTGGTGTTGTCCTCGACGAACTTAACCTCGCCCTTGAGCCCTATGGTCTTTTCTTCAGCCCCGAGACCTCTACGAGCAACCGCTGCTGCATTGGCGGCATGTTCGGCAACAATTCCTGTGGCTCACATTCGTTGGTATACGGCAGCACGCGCCATCATGTCTTGGAAGCCCGCGGTGTGCTATGCGATGGTAGCATCGAAGTTTTCAAAGCCTATACGACCCTTGAACTGCAAGACCGTTTTGGCGAACGCTTTTGGGAAACCGAATCCGACCTGCTCATACAAAACATCTATGCCCAACTCATTCGTTGGGCCTTGGATGACGAAACGGTCCGGCTGATTGAGGAGAACTATCCTGACAAAAGCCTACAACGCCGTTCCTGCGGTTATGCCATCGACGAGGTTATCGAAGACCTGCACAACGCTTCCAAGCCATTTGAACAACGTTCCATCAATCTTTGCAAAGTGCTGGCAGGCAGCGAAGGTACTTTGGCCTTCATCACCGAGATCAAAGTCGACCTCGATCCGTTGCCACCCAAGGAAAAAATGGTGGTATGCGCCCATTGCGACTCTTTGCAAAAAAGCTTTTTGGGCAATCTCGTTGCCTTGAAATACCATCCTACCGCTGTCGAGCTGATGGACCGCAACATTCTAGAACTCAGCAAACAGAATGTAGAGCAACAAAAAAACCGTTTCTTCGTGCAAGGCGACCCTGCCGCCATCCTCATCATCGAATTGCGTGGCGAGACGAAAGCCGAAATTGATGCCGTCGCCGTTGAACTCGAAAAGGCATTAATGGAAAACAACGATAGGTTGGTTTATGCCTGTTCACGCGTCTATGGCTCCGAGATCAGCAAGGTTTGGAGCCTGCGCAAGGCAGGTCTGGGCCTGCTTACCGGCATGAAAGGCGATGCCAAACCCATCGGCGTCATTGAAGACACAGCCGTGGCACCCGAGAAACTGCCCGCCTATATGGCCGACTTCGCTGCGATGCTTGATAACCTCGGCTTGAGTTGTGTCTATCATGCCCATATCAGCACGGGCGAGCTGCACCTGCGACCCATCATCAACATCAAGGAAGCGGAAGGCAAACGAAAGTTCCGCGAGGTGGCCTACCAGACCGCCCTGCTGGTCAAGAAATACAAGGGCTCGCTGAGTGGCGAACATGGCGACGGCCGTTTGCGTGGCGAGTTCATCCAGCTACTCTATGGTGACGAGGTCTATACCTTGATGCAAGACCTTAAAAAATGCTGGGATCACAAACAAGTCTTCAACCTGCACAAGATTGTCGACACCCTGCCCATGGACAGCATGTTACGCTTCGATGTGGAGCAACAATATGCCATCGAGAAAGAACTTGGCGAGGGTAAGACCTACTACAACTGGAAGGCGGCCTTCGACGAATGCCAGGTGGAAGGTGCCACGGGAGCCAAAAACCAACTACATGCCTTGATGTGCAGCATAGAGCAATGCAACGGCGCTGGCGATTGCCGCAAGTCGAACCTCATTGGCGGCACACTCTGTCCCGCCTTCAAGGTCAGCGACGACGAGACCAAGGCTACCCGTGCTCGCGCTAACGTACTCCGCGAAATTCTGACAAGAGGGTGGGGGAGTGAAGCATTTACTCAAGCCCTCAACAAAGACAAGAGCATTCTGAAATCGGAGGAGCTGGCCGAGGTGTTGGACAGCTGCCTGGCCTGCAAAGGCTGCCGCAGCGAGTGTCCCTCCAACGTCGACATGACCCGTCTTCGCTCCGAGATCTTACAGCACAAATACGATGTCAGCGGCATGCCTTTGCGTTCCTTTGCCGTGTCAAGGATGGCCACGGTGGAGCAACTTGGACATCTCGTACGACCCATCTATAACCTGTTTGCCTCGTGGAAATTCTCTTCCAACATCATCAAGCGTATCATCAAGTTCTCCACCGAGAGAGACATCCCGACACTCAGCCGCATGACGATGCGCAAAGCCGTAAAACAAGAATGCAGGAAACACGCGGGACAAGCCACCAAAGGCAAGGTTTTCCTCTTCGCCGATGAGTTCACCAACTTCCAAGAAGCAGAGCTAGGCCTCACTTTTGCCAAATTGTTACTTCATCTGGGTTATGAAGTCGAAATCCCGAAACATGTAGAAAGCGGTCGCGCCGCCATTTCGAAAGGCAACCTCAAGCTGGCCAAGAAGTTCGCCTCGAAGAATGTCGACCTGCTGAAAGACATGATTTCGGAAGAGACTCCTCTCGTGGGCATTGAGCCCTCGTGCATCCTAAGCTTCCGCGACGAATACCCCGATTTGGTGCCTGCCGAACTGCGCCGTCAAGCCCAACAATTGGGTCGAAATGCCCTGTTGTTCGACGAATTCATCATGCGTGAGGTGAAGGCCGGACGTATCGTTGCCGACGACTTCAAGGCCGATGCCGTTGAGATATGGCTCCACGGCCACTGCCATCAAAAAGCCTTGGTGGGAACAGAAAAAACGGTGGCCGCCTTACAACTAATAAAAAACGCCAAAATCCACGTCATCCCCAGCGGCTGCTGTGGTATGGCGGGTTCGTTTGGCTACGAAAAAGAGCATTACAAAACTTCGTTGGCTATCGGTGAGATGGTGCTCTTCCCCACCATCCGCAAGGCTTTGGACCAAGCTGACAAGGTAACGCCTTGTATCGTATCTGCATCTGGCACCTCATGCCGACAGCAAATCCTTGACGGAACAGGTGTCCATGCCGTTCATCCCATTGAAATCCTATACCATTGGGCGAAATAAACATGTTTTTTTGACGTTCAAAAGAAAAAGAAGTATCTTTGCATCATAGAACAACAAAACACAAGCATCATGAAAAAACAAGTGATATTCTTCTTGCTGCTTTTGGTAGCCTTCAGCTGCAATCGTAGCAACAGCAATGACGTTTTGACCGAACCTTATGTTTTTACCGACAGCGTCCTCGTTCAAAACGAATTCGAGGAAGACTATTCCTATTATTCCATGCAGGCTGACCTGCCCATCACCAAAAACGACTCCTTACGACTCAACATCATGAACTGGATGTTTGACTCACGAGGCGATGACTACAAAGCCTATGTCAAGGCAGATAAAGAGCGTTTCTTCGCTGAAGAAGGCAACGAACCCAGGGCCGCCTTCGATTCGGAGTACTCTCTTTCGGAACAAACCCAGCAATATGTAACCTATATCTCCGAAGGTTATATGTACACTGGCGGCGCACATCCCCTGCCTTGGTACTCGGGTACCACTTTCAGCAAAATCGACGGCAGCATTGTCGGTTACGACATGTTCGTTCATCCTGAAGACTTGATTGACTTGATTTCGGAGAACATCCGCACCCAATATTTCGAGCCATTCAACACCGAAGAAGAAGAATATCTTTTCGACCCCGATGAGCCTTTCCAGCTGCCTACCAACCTGCCATGGATTGAAACCGACAGTGTGGTGTTTTGCTATGGCCCTTACGAGATCGCCCCGTATGCTGCCGGCATGCCATTGTGCAAAATCTCCAAAAACACCCTGCTTCCCTACCTTAGCGAGAAAGGGAAATCCTTGTTTACCTTCGAATGAGAGCCCAAATGAACCACAACTTTTGCATCATCATGGCGGGTGGCATCGGAAGTCGCTTCTGGCCGCTTAGCAAAGACAACTATCCCAAACAATTTCTCGACATCCTCGGAACGGGTAAGAGTTTCATCCGCAGCACCTACGAACGTTTCAGCCCAGTCATCCCTGACGAAAATTTCTTGGTGGTGACCAACAAGGCATACAAACAACTTGTCCTTGAGCATCTGCCCATGCTCAAAGCCAACCAGGTGCTTTGTGAACCGGCACGACGCAATACTGCCCCGTGCATCGCCTATGCCGCCTATCACATCCAAAGCCGCTGCAAGGAAGCCAATATCGTTGTCACTCCTGCCGACCACTTGGTGACCAACGAAATCGAGTTTCAGCGTATCATCCGCTTGGGTTTCGATTTCCTGTCGAAAAACCCGACAGCCTTGATGACCATCGGCATCAAACCCAGCCGACCCGAGACCGGATATGGCTACATCCAAGTGCCCAAGCAAGACCGCTTGCCCGAAGTGGTGAAAGTGGAAAAGTTCAAAGAAAAACCTGATTATGACACCGCTGTAAAGTTTGTTGCCGATGGCAATTATTATTGGAACAGTGGCATTTTCCTGTGGACCTTGGAGGGCATCATGCATGCTTTTGGACAATATCTCCCCTCGCTGGTCGATGTGTTCGAAAAGGGCAAGGTATATTTTGGTACCATCGAAGAGCAGGACTTCATCGACAAGCATTTCGTTGACTGCCCTAACATCAGCATCGATTATGGCGTCATGGAGAAATCGCCCGACACCTTCACCATCCCTGCCGACTTCGGCTGGAGCGACATTGGCACCTGGGGATCGCTGTTCACCCATGCCAAGAAAGACGAAAACGGCAATGCCTTGCGCGGCAAAGTAGTCGCAATCGACAACCGAAACACCATCGTCAATATCGAAGATGGAACCGAAGCCATCGTGCAAGGTCTCGAAGATTATCTCGTTGCCTACCGCGACAATTCGCTGCTCGTGTGCCGGCTTCACGACGAGCAACAAATCAAAGCTTGGATTGAAAAACTAAAATAAAGCCTTTCGCCGTGGAAAAGCAACTGGTTTCGGTCATCATGCCTTGCTATAATATGGAGCACTTTGTTTCCGATACCATAACATCGGTATTGCGGCAAACTTATTCCCATTGGGAACTGCTCATTGTGGACGACGCCTCGACTGACGGAACCGTTGCCATCATCAAAGAACTGTGTTCGAACGACGACCGAATTCGGTTCGTCGTCAAGCCCCAACACACAGGCATCGCAGACACCCGAAACCAATGTATCCATATGGCACAAGGCCGTTTTTTGGCCTTTCTCGATGCCGACGACCTCTGGCATCCTGACAAGCTGGAGTCACAGCTTCAATTCATGACAAGCAAGAACATTGGATTCAGTTACACAGCCTACCATTGCGTCGACGAATACAACAAACCTTTGGACAAAACCATAAAAACCGCTGGTAACTTGGACCACGACGCCTATCTGCACAACACCATCATCGGCTGTTCAACGGTGATGGTCGACAAAGCCATTGTAGGTGATGTGACAGTACCCAACTTCCGAACCAGCGAAGACGCAGCCACCTGGCTTAATATCCTAAAAAAAGGCTTCTTGGCATATGCCATCGAACAACCTTTAACTTCCTACCGCATCCGTAAGAAATCGGCCAGCTCCAACAAACTGAAAGCTTCTTATGACCTTTGGAAAGTCTATCGTCAACAAGAAAAACTGCCGATTTTTAAAGCCATGGAGTGTTTCTTCAGCTATGCTTTCAATGCCCTCAAAAAACGGTTGTGATGAAAAGATACTACTTATATCGTAATGCTTGGCGTTATGAGGGAGCACCCGACCAGGAGACAAAACTTGCCAAAAGCGATTGGCAGGCTTTGTTGAAGCAGGGTGGTTTATTGGTCAGGAACACCTATGATTTCGACCAACAAGAAGAAAGCTGCTTTTGGTATGTCATCAAAGACCGCTTTGGGGGATTGGAAGGATTCTCATCCAACGAAAGAAACAAAATCAATCGTTCAACCAAAGAATTGACTTTCAGGAAGATTGGTATCGAATTGCTGAAACAGGAAGGCTGGGGCATCCTGCAAGCCACATATGCCGATTATGCCGTATCGGATCGAAGCATGAGCAAAGAGGTGTTTCTTGACTACCTCGGGTCGTGCGAAAAACAAGCCTTCGACTATTGGGGCGTTTACGACAAGGAACGGCTCGTCGGCTTTTGCACGGTGTGGCTTTGGTCATCCGACAGTTGTGAATATGGACTGATAGGGATACAACCCGAATACAAGCATAATAACACCTATCCTTATTATGGTCTATTCTATACTTTAAACGCCCATTACCTAGGGGAGAAAGGCTTTCGATATGTTGCCGACGGAGCCCGTTCCATCACCGAGCATTCCCACATTCAAGACTTCCTCATCCAAAACTTCCTTTTCCGAAAGGCGTATTGCCATTTGGAGGTCCATTACAACAGATGGATGAAACTAATGGTTAAGGCCTTATACCCTTTCCGAAACATCATAAGCTTACCACGAGTCAAGGCGATATTGAACATGGAAGCCATGCAAAGAGGAGAGAAATAAGCAAAAAAAAACCCTATAAAACCACAAGGGAATTACAAGGCCAAAAAATTAATAACATGAAACATAAAAGCGCCCCCTTCAGGACTTGAACCTGAGACCCCCTGATTAACAGTCAGATGCTCTAACCAACTGAGCTAAGGAGGCTGCACAATTTCACAGAACTATTTTCTGTTTTAGCTACGCTGAATCTTTCGATTTGCGGCTGCAAAAGTACGGCTTTTTTCATTACTGACAATATTTTTCCGATAAAATTTTTCAAATATTTTATATCTTACTGATAATCAATGTGGAAAATTCTCACTTATAACAGAGATTCCCTACGGGCTCGCAAAGAATCTCTTTTTTCTTACCTTTGCACAAATTTTAAATCTTTGAATCCACCATGAAAAAAATCCTCGGAATTGGAAGTGCTTTGGTCGACATATTGACCCAAGTTCCCGACGAAAGCATCCTTCAAGAGCTTAACTTACCCAAAGGCAGCATGACCTACGTCGATGCCCAGACATCCGTCGAAATCGGCAAAAGATTGGCTTATCTCGGCAGCCAAATGGCTTCAGGAGGCTCGGCGGCCAACACCATGAGCGGTCTGGCAAAACTCGGCATCGAAGCAGGTTTTCTCAGCAAGATCGGTGACGATGAGGTGGGCCTTTTCTTTGAAAAACAGATGGCTGAAACCCATGTCAAACCGCTGATGCTGAAGAGCGCGACGCCTTCGGGCCGTGTGCAGGCCCTTGTCACAGCCGATGGCGAACGCACCTTTGCCACCTGCCTTGGCGCCGCCGCTGAAATGTGTGCCGACGATATTCGTCCTACACTTTTTGAAGGTTGGGATATATTCTACGTGGAAGGCTATCTCGTGGCCAACCCAACCATGCTTAGGAGGGCCATCGAAACCGCCAAAGCTCAAGGTATGACTATCGCCATCGACCTGGCCAGCTACAACGTTGTGGAGGAAAGTCGCGACTTCTTGCTCGACCTCATCGACAATTACGTCGACATCGTCTTCGCCAACGAGCAGGAGGCTCACGCGCTCACGGGCATGGACCCTGAAGCTGCCTTGCACTTCATTGCCGATCGTTGCCAAATCGCAGTGGTGAAAGTAGGGGCCAAGGGGGCTTATATCCAACGCGACAAGGAAATCGTCACCATCCCGCCGATGCAAGCCGACGTGGTTGACACTACGGGTGCTGGCGACATGTGGGCAGCAGGATTCCTCGCAGGTCTCGTCAAAGGCGAAAGCTTGCACAAATGCGGCATGATGGGGGCCATCGTGGCCAAGAACATCATAGAAGTGATGGGCGCCAAGATGGATGACGCGCGCTGGAACAAAATTCATGAAGCCATAGCATCACTATGATGTGAGATTCCCTTCGGGAATGGCATTAGTATGCTTGTCTAACATGCGGCGGTTTGTAGCGTTTACGATTTATACACGTTGCATACCGCCGCATTTTAATATACTAACACGCTTCCATTCCCGAAGGGAATCTCTTTTTCATATTTTATTGCATTCTTGGTTGAAGGTATCATTATATTTTGTACC
>DBXU01000180.1:0-2609 GCA_002310075.1 Bacteroidales bacterium UBA1204
TGACCTTTTTCAAGCTTGCTGATGATTTCAGCCTTTTGTTGTTCGAGCTCATCTTCAATGAGCGCTTTGTGTGAGACAACCACGTTCTTGAACTCTTGGTTGATCTTCACTACTTTGAATTCCATCACGCTGTCAACAAACACGTCATAGTCACGAATCGGCTTGACGTCGATCTGTGAACCGGGCAGGAAGGCTTCGAGGCCGAACACGTCGACGATGAGACCACCCTTGGTGCGGCTCTTAACATAACCGTTGATAATTTCGCCACTTTCGTAGGCGGCGTTGACGCGATCCCATGACTTGAGGAGACGAGCCTTCTTGTGAGAAAGCACGAGCTGACCGTTGACGCCTTCTTGGTTCTCGACGTAAACTTCAACTTTGTCGCCCACCTTCAGGTTGGGGTTGGTGCGGAATTCAGCGATCGGAATAACACCATCCGACTTGAAACCAATGTTGACGACGACTTCGCGGTCGGTGATGGCAACAACAGTGCCTTCGATGACCTCGTGGTCGGCGACTTGGTTCATTGTGCCTGCATACTTCTCTTCGAGTTTAGCACGTTCGTCATCTGAATAGTTGTCGAACTTCTTGTGCGATGAGGTCCAATCGAAATCCTCGGCGGGAACGGGCTTCTGCTTAGGAGCCTTGGGGGCCTTCTTAGCGGGAGCTTCCTGAACGGGAGTTTCCATGACTTGGGTTTCTTCAACTGGCTTTTCTTCTGCTGGCATAGCCTCGTTGATGATGTTTTCGTTTTCTGCCATTGTAATAATTGTAAAAATTGTACTCGCAAGCGCTCCAGAAAACCACCCGCGAGGAGGTTAAACTTTTGATTTTCAACTCAAACCGCTGATTTCGCAATCAATCTGGACTGCGGCTTGATTTGAGCTGCAAAGATAGGAATTATTTTGATATAAAATGATTACTAACAAATTATTTTTCAACCCCTTTCACAAACCCCACAATCGTCTCCAACACCTCGGGCGAAATGGTCTCCTCGATTTCGAAGTATTCGTTGGGCGAACCCGTCTCGCAATGCTGGAAAAGATGATTCAAATCGGGCAGCTCACGCAACGTAAGGTTGGTCTTGCCATGTTCAGCAATGATCTTCTCATAGCCAGGAAGATTCTGCGAGGCGATCACTTGCAGGTCCTTGGAACCGTTGAGCAACAAGGCCGGACAATTGGTCTTCACGATGGCATCGGTGGGGTCGTATCGCAGGAAATAGTACATCCACGGTGATGCCATCTGCCCCACCGTCTGCTCGGTCAGCTCCTCGTTGTAGCCCCAGCCTTTCAACAGTTGGCGCAAGAGGGTGTCAGCCTCTTCCCTATCGTTTGACGTTTCAATGATATTGAACATCTGAGCATTGGCATTGCCATTAAACTGCACCATCTCTTCTGTCATGCCCGAAGCCCTTAGGATGGCGGCTTGCTGTTCTTTCAGCACCTCTATGCCATTCACTGAAGGTCCGGCCAAAGAAACCAGAAAAGCCACCTCGGGACGACGAGCCGACACCATGAAGTTGATGACGCCACCCTCGCTGTGGCCCAAGATGCCGACCTTCGTGGCGTTGATTTCCTTGCGGTTGCGGAGATAGTCGAAAGCGGCTTCTGCATCGTAGGAGAAATCCATGGAGGTGGCGTTCTTCACTTCGCCATCAGAGCCACCAATGCCACGGTCGTCGTAACGCAACACGGCAATGCCATGACGGGCGCAATAATCCGCGATGACCCAGAAGGGACGGTGATTCATCAGCTCCTCATCGCGGTTCTGCTGTCCGCTGCCCGAGACGAGCACCATGGCAGGAAATGGGCCTTCACCTTCAGGAATGGTCAACGTGCCCGCCAAGGTGTTGCCTTCTTTTTCATTGACGAAAGTCACTTCCTCAATCTGATAATGGAATGGTGGCTGCGGGTCCTGGGGACGAGTCTTTTGCCGTTCTTTCTTCTCCGCCCTGGCGAGGTTGAGCGGGAAGGTCATTCCATTTTGGGTGAATTCGCCTTCGATGACTTCGTCTTTCAGCGTTCCTGAATAGCGGGCACCCAGCGACGACATCGTCAATTGCAGAAGACCGTCTTGGAAGGTCGTTTCATCTACAGGGATATCATACGCACCTTGCGCTGGCACGTTAAAAGTGGCAGCATAGCCGTTTTCTACCACCTTGATGTCGAAAGCCGTCTCCAGCTTTTGTACACCTACGTTCATCTCGCCTTTCCAATAGCCCTCGATTTGGGACATCGCAGTTGAGGCTGTTAAGAATGTAAACAATACGATTATTAAACTATTTTTTGCTTTCATTACTTATAAAATTACGATTTAGATGAATATATCGTCATCACGCATATAAAGCAGCATGGCGATGAAACCTATCGGGAAAATGATCATGAAAGTCACGGCAAACCAAAACCAGAAAGATTTGCCGCGCTTTCGCGCAATCATCCCGCCAATGACAGCTTGTAGAACATACAAGAATACCGATAGGATGATAATCCAAGTTTCTTTGTCCATAATGCGTTATTATTTGGTTATTTCTTTTTCCTTCCACTCTTTTTGAGTGCCTCCGCGATAATCCATTGCAGCTGCCCGTTGACGGAGCGGAACTCGTCGGC
>DBXU01000180.1:2740-2946 GCA_002310075.1 Bacteroidales bacterium UBA1204
GTGGCGCAGTTGAGGTAATACAATCCACCGTCGGAAGTGCGAAGTTCAAGCACTGGACCACCGTCTTCATGAATAAACATCATGCAGTTTTCACCGTTCTTCAGGCGGAAATGCCCCATGTTCACCTTATTGGTTGACATGCCGTTGGTACGCATGGATATTTTCGGCCAGTGTTCCCAAATGCTGTCCGAGGTGATGTCGGCAAC
>DBXU01000180.1:2996-23230 GCA_002310075.1 Bacteroidales bacterium UBA1204
CCTTTGTTGCCCCAGAGAACCAAAGCCAAAAACAAGCCCATGCATAATATGGGCAGAATGACGACAGTCCATAATGTAATTTTGGTCTTCTTTTCCTCCGATAGCCCTTTCTTTTCTTGGTGTTCGGCGAATTCAACACCATCAAGTTCTCCTCTTCTACGCCCGAAGCCATTGTATTTCCACATGGCGATAAACAAGGGGATCATCATGGCTAAAACCAGTGCTATCATTACATTTGCAGTCATCATCTCGTCAATGACTTTGGTCATGGAGAGCGCGGCTGTGACAATCAACAGAAAACCCGTCACGCCAAAGGTGATGGCCACAGCTTTTTTCAGGCCTTCGATGTCGACCAATGCTTTTCGCTCAGGCGACATGCCCCCGTATGGATTAATCAGATTCGGATAACGGTAGCACAGCAAGCCTGACACGATAAGCAGCAGGCCTAGCCCTAAATTGATATAATCGATGATTTCCATAATTACAAAGTTACTAATTTTTCTCCAATTATTGGTTTCAATTCTTCAATCAATTGCTCGGTTTCAGACGCTGTCTTCCGATTGACGAAAATGACGCCAGCATGTGTATACATTTGTAAATAAGGTGCCTCCTTCCCCAATATGTAAAACTTGGCGTCGGAGCCATCCTTCAATCGGAACTCGCCTTTCTTGCTACGAGTAATACTGTATCCAGCTTTACAATACTTGGTTTTAGGCAACTCCGTAATCACCTTGACCGAGTCAATGCCTTGGTAAGGCATCTCAATGCCATAGTCGCCTTCGATGGCGAAGGTTTCGGGGAGCACTTCCACCTTGCTGCTCTTGTACGACATGGAACCTCCAATCACCACACCAAAAAACAACACTGCAAACAACACCCATTTCCATGCATCTATTTTACCTGTGACTCTTTGCTTGGCATACAGAAACATGGCTCCTGAAACGAATGTCGCAAACAGCATGAAATAAGCAACATTGATGCCGAAAGCCAATCCCATCAACCCAGGAATGACGAACAACACGCCCGTCACGAGATAGTTGATGAAGTAAAGCCGCTGCAATTCAGGGTTGTCAGCCAATTCAACATAGTATTTGGACTTCCATCCTTTCGCAGAGAATGGCTCCCGATTCCATAGCGAAACGAGTCGGAAAGGTTTCCTAATGCGCACACTGTCGGGAACATACCTGATACGGAAGGCATTCAGTATCAAGATAAAACCTATTGCTATGCTGATGAGATTGCTCATTATTTGGTAATGATTAATACTATTGATATTGTGTCCATTGTTTTCCTTATTATGATAGTTTTTCCACGCTTTGCGTCATTGCGAGGAACGAAGCGACCCAGACAACAAGCATCCTTTTTGGATTGCTTCGTCGTGCCTTCTCGCAAAATGACGCGAAGCGGCAGTCCGAATTAGTATAGACTACCCGTATTGACTACCGGCTGGGCCGACTCGTCGGCGCAGAGCACCACCATCAGGTTGCTCACCATGGAGGCCTTGCGTTCCTCGTCGAGTTCGACGACACCTTCGTCCTTCAGCTTATCCAAGGCCATCTTGACCATCGAGACGGCACCTTCAACAATCTTCTCACGGGCCGAGATGATGGCGGCAGCCTGCTGACGGCGTAGCATCACCGCGGCAATCTCAGGCGAATAAGCCAGATAGTTGATACGTGCCTCAAGCACTTCCAATCCTGACATACTCAGACGCTCGTTGAGTTTGGACAGCAACACCTCATTGATTTCGGCACCGCCCGAACGCAGGGTCAGCTCATCGGCTTCGGCCTCGTTCTCATCGTAAGCGTACATGCCTGCCACCTCACGCAAGGCGGCGTCGCTTTGCACCTTGATGAAGCTCTCAAAAGCCTTCATGCGGCTAGAGACCGCCACGGGAGCCGTACCCGAGCCACCACTTGCCATCGTCTGCGAGTCGATCTCAAACATGGCTTTGTAGGTATCCTTCAGACGCCATACCAAAATCTGTCCGATCATGATGGGATTACCTGTCTTGTCGTTCACCTTGATGTTGTCAGGATTGAGGTTGCGGGCACGCAACGAGACCTTCTTGGAGGTCATGAAGGGATTGACCCAGTGAAAACCCGTCTTGGTGAAGGTGCCTTTGTACTTTCCGAAAAACAACATCACCATGGCCTCGTTGGGCTCCAGCTTTCTGAAGCCAATGGGCAGGATGCAAGCCAGCAATATGCCAATGACGAAAAGCAGTGGCGAAGCAAACACACCTTGTGCAAAAGCAATTAAGCCCCAAATGCTCAGGGCAATGATAGCTAATTCAACGAACAATGCGACGAAACCGTTCATCGCAAAACCTTTAAATTCAAATTCTTTGTTTTCCATAGTTTTTAATTTTATGATATTATTTTGATATCGTTTTGATGTGGCAAAAATACATTAATTTTGGAACATGCAAGAAAAAAATGAACTTTTTTTGAAAAATTTTCTTTTTATGCATTATTTTTGCAGTGATAATAAAGGAACAAATTCAAAACTATATCAATATGAAGAAGTTAGCATTACTTTGTGCAGTGGTCATCACCATGGCGAGCTGCAGTACTATGAAAGTGGTCGATCCGAATGCGGCCGTCAATGCCGGCGCGGCAGCCGTCCAAGCCTTGACTATCAGCGATGCACAGGTTGCACAATTGTGCGCTCAGTACATGACCGAGTCGGACGGACAAAACACCGTGCTGCCTGCCAGCAACGATTATGCCCAACGCCTTGACCGCATCATGGCCCGTTTCAAAAACATCAAGGACTTGAACCTTAACTACAAGGTGTACCAGTCGAATACGGTCAATGCCTTTGCCAGTGGAGACGGCAGCGTACGCGTATACACAGGTCTGATGGATGCCATGAACGACGACGAGGTTTTTGCTGTCATCGGCCATGAGTTGGGTCACCTTATTAATAAGGACGTTCGCGATGCCTACCGCGCCGCCTATCTTGTGGTGGCAGCCCGTTACGGCATCGCGGCAGTCAACACGACCGCCGGTGCCCTTTCTACCGGTTTTCTTGGCGACCTTGGCCAGCAGTTGGCACAAAACGCCTATTCGCGTCGTCAAGAGACACAAGCTGACGAGACTGCTTTCCAATTCTGCGTCACCAATGGCGTAGACCCTTACGCCATGTACCATGCACTAAACGTGTTAATCCGTCTTAGTGGCGAAAACAGCCAGCAAAGCAAGATTGCCGAATTGCTTTCCACCCACCCCAACACCCACAAACGCGCCGCCCACATCAAAGAAATGGCTGAATCTGCCGGATACAAGATGACGACTCCCAATACCACCAATACGGGATCGAAACCTTCCAACGGCACCACGACAAAACCCAAGGCAACGCCTAAACTAAAAATGGGTAATTAAAAGGGAATTAAAGAAAAAGCCGAGCATCATCTCGGCTTTTTTCATTTTCTGACAAAGGCTTTCGCCAAAGATTTGAATTTCTTCCCTCGTTCCTCGAAGTTTTTATATTGATCATAACTGGAGGCTGCTGGAGACAAAAGGCAAACATCGCCCGGTTTGGCATGGACAGCCATGTAGGCGAAGGCCTCTTCCATGCTGGCATAGGTAATCATGGTCGGCCCTTCGATGCTTCGACTTTGCTCAGCAACTTCGAGTTCAGGGACCTTCGCCATTAATTCCATCATCCGCTCCCCTGCTTTTCCTGTGAAAAGCAAATGTGGAACTGGATGTTTCTTAAGGAAATCCGACAAGGGCTGGTAATCGATGCCGCGGTCGAATCCGCCGAGCAACAGGAAATCAACACGTCCCAAAGCCTGGCATGCCGAAATAGCCGCCTGCGGAATAGTTGAGATGCTGTCGTTGACAAAAGCCACACCGTCGAAGGTACCTACTGGCTCTAAACGATGCTCCAATGGCTTAAAGGTGTAAAGATATGGTATCAGTTCCCGATAATCCACACCATAGGCATCACATGCCAACAGAGCCGCCTTGACATTCATGTAATTGTGCTCGCCTTTCAAAGGCAAGGCAGTGCGGTCAACGTTGTCGTCAAAGTCAAACAAGGAAAAGACCTTGCTGTTGACAAAGAGATTCAAAGTGTCGTTCAGCAAGGAATCATGGATGACAGCCGTATCTCCATCCCCCATATAGCGTATAAGGTTAAGC
The DNA here is from genome assembly GCA_002310075.1 of Bacteroidales bacterium UBA1204. Next base: position 7,148 of record DBXU01000180.1, read on the forward strand.
TTTGCGGTCTTATAACATTCCATGGTGCCAAAATGGTCGAGATGCTCCTCAAACACGTTGAGCAACACACCAACATGGGGACTGTTGTGCACGTATTCCAATTGATGAGCCGACAGCTCATACACGACGATGCTCTCAGGCTTGATGTCTTCTATCACGTCGAAGCATGGAATGCCTATGTTGCCCGTCAAGATGGCGTCGCGACCCGAGGATTTCAGCAGATGATAGATAAGGGTCGTGGTGGTGCTCTTGCCCTTGGTACCCGTGATACCGATGGTCTGGCCACGGAATTGGCTCAAGAACAAGTCGGTCTGCGAGGTGATTGCCACGCCTTTTGTATCGAAGTCCTTGAGCGAAATGCCCGGCGTCTTGATGACGATGTCGTAGTCATACATCGCCTCAAGATAATGATTTCCGTAGTGTTTCACACCATCCATCTCGTTCTTGTCGGCCACCGCAACCTCGGCATCAGGCAAATATTTATTCAGAAAACGCAAGGTCGACCTACCCTCACGCCCAAAGCCTAGGACAAGTAGGCGTTTCCCACGTAATCTATTCAGTATAAGGTCAAACATGGAGACGGCTTTTCAGGATTTGTTCAAATTGAAGCGGTAAAAAATGATCGTTGCTAAAACGGCTGAGGATTTCTTCTACGCTCGGCCCTTCGATGCTTCGACTTTGCTCAGCAACCTCAGACTCAGATGCCTTTGCGGTAGCATTAATACAAGCTCGCACTTCCTCTACGGTGCCAACGCATTCAAAAGGCTTAACGGCAGCTGTGCCATTCAACTCCTCAAAGATTGGACGCAGGCTCTCGTCGGCCATAAGGTCCTTGCCGAAGATGGCCACCAGCTTGTCCTTAGACAAAAACGGCGAAAGGATAATCCATGTGAAGAGACACTTGGGGCACTTGCCGCACCATGAATCGGTCTTGCTGCCGGCATTGCAGCTCCGGAACACGGGATGATAAGCCTCGCACTCGGAAAACAACTTTGCGATCTGCAACTCACTCAAAGGACGCAGGAAGCTGAAATACTGCACCTCATCATTGAGATTCTCAGCCACATAGCTTCTGAAGTCGCTTTCAAACTCGATGGATTTGCTGTACTGATGGTTGATGTTCGTTCCTGGCACCGTCGACTCGTTGGCGCTGTTTTCGTTCGACAGAGCAATGTACTTTGAACGACTACCGAAAGCCACCAAAATGCTGATGAATGCCAGCAATGCAGAAAAAGGCGTATGGCCATTGAGATAGCCTTCAGCGTTGAGTTGCAGCATGGTCGGGTCAAGGGTGCGGTTTATGACGATGAATTCGTCTTCCTTATACCCTGCCGTCTTCACGCAATTCAAAGTCGCGCCACGAGGGTTCACAATCAAAGGAATAACAGGCATTTCGTTGCGCAAACACTCTAAAGTGACCACCGAGTCTTTGCCTCCTCCAACCGGCACAAGGGTTTTATCATCAAATGAAAAAAGCGCTCTCGCAAACGGTTTCTCTCCCACTGATTCCACCTCCATCAAATCCGCTTCTGAAACCGTGATGCCATTAAGATACATAAACTCTCCTAAGCCATTGTAATAGAGTTTCTTCCAAAATGATTTCTGAGATTCTGTCAACGCAAAGGGCTTCACCACCACTCTTTTCGGGCAGGCAATCTTCCAATAGCTTACCAATTCCGTCATGCCGATTTGGAAGGCCAAAGCATCCAACTGTTCGGCAGGAATGCCATCCCAGTCTAAAAAAGGCCTGGCGGGTATCTGTAGCGTCGGGCGGAAACAATAGCGCTCATCAAGGCTGAATTCGAAAGCCAGCGATATAGAGCCTGACTCACGTTTTACCGTCTGTTTCACAAAGGTAAAGGTGGAAAACTCACGCCTCAAGGCATCGAACTTGGCTTGATTGTCAGTACGTTTCACGACATGTCTGTTTTATGCGACAAAATTACGAAAACTCACGCGATTATCGCCCAAAAATCCTATTTTTGCATTATGGATTTAGCAGAAAAGTTTGTCATACATAGCAATTCGTTAGAACCGAGGCAAGGTAACATCCTGATTTCCGAACCATTAATGAACGACTTCCACTTTGGCCGGTCCGTTGTGCTCCTCATCGACCACATCGAGTCGGAAGGCACTTTTGGCGTCATCATCAACAAAAAACTCAATGTCACGGTAAACCAGATTGTAGACGACTTTTCAGATCTCGAGGCCCCCGTTTTCCTCGGCGGCCCAGTAGCCGACGACCAACTGTTTTTCATCCATACCCTAGGAGACCTCATCCCCGACTCGGCACCCATCATCGATGGGTTGTACTGGGGTGGCGACAATGAGACCTTGAAAACCTTGGTCAACACAGGCATCGCCAACGAGGACAACGTCCGTTTCTACCTAGGCTATGCAGGTTGGGATTCCGGACAACTTGTTGGCGAACTGGTTAGAAACTCGTGGCTTGTGGGCAACATCACCGCCGAACAATATATGCACACAATGCCAGAGCACATGTGGCAGGACAGCGTCGACCGGATGAAAGGCCCTTATGAAATGTGGAAACGTTTCCCCAAGAACTATGAGGACAACTGATCATTCTGCGGGATAAGCCTCATACAGAATATCGTGTAGCAAGGTGCGGATGTTGTAACGCGAAAGCTTGTTGGGTTCTGCGTCGGGATGGACGCGATTCGACAAGAAGACAATCAGCAGGTCGTTTTTCGGATCAGCCCATACAAAAGTGCCTGTAAAGCCCGTGTGTCCATAGCTCGACATCGAGGCCGACTTGGAGGCCGTAGCCGATCCTTTCTTGTCAACGGGCAACTTGTCGAAACCGATGCCACGGCGGTTGCCACTATCATAAAACGGCGCCTTGGTGAAATAGCGCACCGTTTCCTTTTTCAGATAGCGGTGTCCCTTGTAAACACCTTCGTCAAGTAGCATCTGCATGATGGCCGCCAAGTCACGGGCATTCGAAAACAGACCCGCATGGCCGGCAACACCGCCAAACAAGGCAGCTGCCTGGTCGTGCACATCGCCCCAAACGAGTTGTTGGCGGAAGATGGTGTCATTTTCTGTCGGCGCAATGCGGTCGCGCGAGAAACGCTCCAAAGGCTGGTAGCCAATAGTGGTAAGACCCATGGGGAAATAGAACTCGTTGTCTAGGAAATCATCGATATTCTGGTTCGTCAGCTGCTTCACGATCCTGGGCATGTAATAGAATCCCATGTCGCTATAGAGATATTTCTTCTTGCCCAGCGGAGTATTGGCGACAGAATCGAATATGATGTCCTGGTAGTCGTTAATGAGATAGAGGTTCTCAGCCACCCTGACATTATGCTCCTCGTCGATTTCAATGCTATAGTACTCGGGCATGGGACCGTTTTCGTCGATGGTCGTCTTGTAGAACGGCACCCAAGCCTTTAGTCCAGCCTGATGCGTCATGATGTCGATCAGCTTCAGCCTGCCGTGCTCCTTGCCTTTCAGATAGGGAAAGAAATCCGCCAAGGTCTTGTTGAGGTCGATCCGACCTTGGTCATAAAGTTTCATGATTGCCAATGTCGAAGCGAAGATCTTGGTGCAGGAGGCTATGTCATAGATGTCATCGGGTTGCACCTTATGACCGCCTCCGTAGGTAAAATTTCCAAAGCACTTGTCATACACCACACGTCCGTCCTTCATGGCTACTATCTGGCAACCAGGATAAGCGCCTTTGCGGATGCCCATGTTGGCCACCGAATCCAATCGACGTTCGTATTTGGCTCCTATGGGAGCAAGGTCCTCGAAGCGTTTTTCCTCGGGCTTGGCAGGCAGGCTGTTGGGCACCTCGTACATGGGAAGGACGTGGTTCTTTTTGGCAGGAGCGTTGGCGCCAATGCCATCGCCACACTTGAACTTGTTGACCGAGACAGGCAAGGCACCCTTGGCTTCCAGTTCACCCGCAAGCAGGCGCACCACCGATTCAACGGCAGGAACCTCGTCCTGATAAGCCACCACCAAGCCTTTCACACTATTGTTGATGCGGAAGAGGTCCAAAGCATATGGGCAGGCAAAGAGGTTGAGGATCACATCGTTTTGTGCGACAAGCCTGTTGAAAAAACTCACTGTGGCATCTGTAATGCCATAGTTTTTGTTAGCAAACATGTTGGTCTTCTCGATACTAACCACCACCAAATCATAGCTTTCGAGCCGTTTCAACCAATCGGCCGACTTGGCGGCGATGTCTTCCTTTTTGACCACAAACGAAGTGGTGGCAAAACCACGTTGTACCAATCCCTCGTTCACGTCGTTCTTCACGTTGCCGATGGTCACCACGGCAATTCTCTTGTCGTTGGTCAAGGGAATCACCTGGTTCTCATTGCGCAACAAGGTGAGTGCCTCATCATAAAGTGCTTGCCTCAACTCCAAATAGGAGTGTTTTTTGAGGTCACTCATCAGGTTATAAGTCGACACAGGCTTATAATGATCCAACCCAACACGATATTTGAAGCGAAGTATCTTTTTGCAGCTTTCCTCAAGGCGAGAGGCGGCATAGGGATCACGTTCCACGGCCGCTTTGATGGTCTTGATGGCAAATGGGACGTTGGTGGGAAGGATCAACACGTCGTTGCCTGCCATAAAAGCCACATAAGGAACGCTATCCTGACGCACCTTTTCTGATACGCCCTTCATGTCCAAACCATCGGTGAAAATCAAACCGTCAAAACCCATGTCTTCTTTCAACAGATCGGTTACCACGCCATGCGACAGCGACGACGAGGTGTTCTTGACTTTTTCGATGGCCGGGAAATAAAGATGGCCCACCATGGCGCCGTTGACACCATTGGCAATCATATAACGGAAAGGTGCCAGCTCGATGTCGCGTACCTCTTCCATCGTGCGGGTCACCGTTGGCAAGGTCATATGCGAATCAGACGCCGTGTTGCCATGGCCTGGGAAATGTTTCATGCTGGTGATCAGGCCCTTACTCTGCATACCTTGTGCATAGGCAACACCCTTCTCACCCACTTTCTGGGGATCTTCGCCAAAACTGCGCATCCCAATGATAGGATTGGCCGGGTTGGAGTTGACGTCGACAACGGGCGCAAAGTTGACATGAATGCCCATGCGGCGGCACTGCTCTGCAACCTGCTGACCCATCTCATAAATCAGCTTGTCATCGGTAACTGCACCTAACGTCATCTGATAAGGATATGCCAATGTTTTCTTGACACGCATGGCCAACCCCCATTCCGCATCAATCGACACCATCAGAGGGGTCTGGGCTAAGGCCTGCCAATCGTTGGTCTGCTTCACCTGAGCCTCAGCTTCAGCGCGGAAGAAGCAAACCCCGCCAATGTTATATTTCTTGATATATTTCGCCACATCATCATAGAAGGGCTTGTCGGGCTGGTTGGCGCGCATGCAGATCAGTTGGGCCACACGCTGCTCAACAGTCAGGCTATTGTAAACCGAATCCACCCAGCGCGTCTCCGCATCCTGGGCAAAAAGCTGTCCGGCCGACATAGCCAAAACAGCAAAAGCAATGACAAAAAACTTCTTAGTATTCATAGTCGTTTCCATTAATTATCTGTGTTGCTTCAACCATTCCTCAAGTTCCCACCAGTCATATGGCTTGCAAACGATATTCCTTTCCCTATTTAGGACAAAGACCGTCGGTGTAGAGGTGATATGATAATCCAAAAAGGGCTTAGAATCCCATCGCAAGGGGTCATAGAAATGGTAACCTGGAAGACGCATCTTCTTCACAGTCTTTCTCACCTCGTCTTCATCCTCGGCAAAGGCAAAAGTAACCAACTCGAAATCTGACTTCAAATTTAGGTTGCGTCGTATCTCACTCAAGAAATCATGACAGTATTCGCAGTCGGTAGACCAGAAGAAAACAATCACCCAATCCGCATCGGAGTCATAAAGGCCATACGTCATTCCATCGATACTCATGCCTTCCACGTCGGGTGCCTTTGCCCCCACTTTCACCTTTTGGTATGGCTCGGTGATGGAATCAAGGCGCAGGCCTTGGGTTTGCGTGATCTCGCCTTCCTTGAGTTTCGGATAGGTAAGCAGGTAGTCTGTCACCTGTGCCTTCCCCATGGCGGTATAGCCATTTAAAAGGTACTCCAAAAGGAATTCGTATGCGCCCATGTTGGCCTTGGCTTTCTCGAGTATGAAGCCAATATGTGCTATCGTCAGGCTGTCGAAATGTTGCTCGTCGAAGCATGTGTTGCGATAGAGATAATCCACCACCTTGGCCGTCAGCGCATTGCCCTGCAGCAAAGTGGTGTCGCTGAAATCCACCTCGTCCCATTCGTTGCCGGACACGGGCTCTTGTGCCAGCGACAATGTCACCAGCATCAAGAAAGTCAGCACCAACAGTCCTCTTATGTTACGAAGTATCACTTGCATCGTCAATATATCACATAGTTATACAAAGAATTACCCACACCCGTTAATAGGTTGATTTCTTGATTGCCTTTCAGGCTTCCTATGACCATTTCGGTCTCACCTGGGAGACCCGAGCTGACCATCATATTACCATCTTTGTCGATCAGGTAAATCTCCCTGGTCTTTTCCGAAACGACTCCCAAAAGCCTTTTATTACGTGAAAGAGGGTAAAAAAACGGCTTTGTCGTAATTACGTCGTCGAAGTCATGGGAATAGAGCACTTTCTTGAAGCGGTTGAACACACGCAATGCCTTGCCGTCCAGATAAATGAAGTCGGGATCCTGGTCACCGTTGAAGTCCTCATACAGGAAATGATGCTGTTCGGTGTATGTGCCGAAGTCGGTACGAGCCAAATTGCCTTCCTGTGTGATGTAGAGCAACTGTCCATTGTCTTCGGAAGTCAACATAACACCTTTGTGGTTGGTTTTGTTGTCATATATATCGGCGCCCAGCGACTTGTGTAGGTCGGCCTTCAAGGGAATGCGGATGCGGCCTTGGCGGTCGAGGATGCGCACTGTTCCTTTTACATCAGTGACAATGAGATAATCCTTGTTGCCTGCTACAAGATGCTGCACTGGCTGCTTCACCACTTCGTCGGTGCGGGGACGGTTCCACCCAGGCGTTTCTTGGCACTTCAGGTTATAGTTATACACGAACCTGTCGGTGCCACATACCAAAACCCTATAGTTCTTGTCTTTATCGTAATCAAACACCGCGATGGGGTTGGAAGCCTCCACCTGCATACGTCGCGGATAGCCGCTCACCGTCTGGCCATCGCTGTCTACGAGTTCAAGGTAATTGGCCGTATTGAACAAGAACTGAAGACGCCCGTCGCCATAATAGTCCACCACATGCACGCCACCCATGGGCGCTTCGGCAAGGCTCTTCTGCCATTTCACGTTGCCGTTGCAGTCCAAAAGGTACATATTGTTAGACACATCGAAAACCACCACCTGATCGGCATTGGTCGTCAGGTCGGGGACAATGCAAGGTTTCCCTAGCAGCGGAGCATCAAGGTTGACCTTCCATTGCACATTCGACTCCTCATTCATCTGACTTGTCGTACACAAGTTCAAGCAGGTGTACACCAAATCTTTGGCACCCGCCATCTGCACAGAGAAGGCCTGATAGCCTTGCAAAAAGCTCTTGTTGCGTTTCAGAAAAGCCAACAGTTCGTTACCGACATAGCGGTTGACGATATTCTGATTGTCGGCGCAAAGCACAAACAGGCAGATGTTGTCCGTCTCAAGCATGTTGTCTTGGAAGGCCTTGAAGTTGTCGCTCAAGTCCAAGGTACGTCCCGAACGATAGCAGGAAATCACCTCCTGCACATGATTGAACTCATTGGCCACCACAAGATATTGGTCCACCACGGCATACCAGCAGCCGTTCAGCTCGGCAAAGCCTCGCCCAAACACATCAGGGATGAAGTCCTTGACATTCAACTTGTTGACGTTGCAACCTTGCACAGCATCACTCTCGACCACGCCTGCCTTGTCGCCAAGCAGTTTCATGAACTGATTCACCGCGACAGGGTCGTTCATGCGACCCACAAAAACGGGATAGGCTGCCGAGGTGAACAGGCAGTATGCCACCTCCGAAAAGTTGCGCACCAACTGCTCGGCCACATCGGTCTTATAGCGGCGGTTGAAAGCTTCAACGCGCTCTTTATCAGCGAAGTCCTCCCAATAGGACAGATAGTCCGACATGCCGTAATGCAACATCAGCTTCGTGCTGTAAGGCAGCACATTGACTATGGTGTTAGGCACAGGCATTTGGTATTTCAGGGAACGCAGAGATGAGACAGTGTCAGTAGGCATGGAATAGCCGTTCAGCGACCAGCCATCGGTCTTTGCCAACACGTCGAAAGCAGCAATGCCTTTGAAAGCATTCGAAAAGGCGACACATCCCTCTTCATATTTCTTAGCAACTGATGACTTGAGCAACGAGTCCATGTTGTTGTAGTTTAAATAAAGATGCACGGGCATCGACTGCCCTAATGTGGACTGAACCCGCTGGAACTCTGCACCAGCATCAAACCTCATGGAACCATTCAGCTGTTGAATCACTGACGAAAGCATGCGATCATCCGAGGCAAACACCAAAAAACCACCGCGACCATACAGCATCAGGGAGTCAAAATCAGGCAAAACCAAGCATTTCTTACCGTCAAATTCTAGTTCCGATATATTTAAACCATTATCTAAAATAATATTACTTATCTCGTTGATTGATATTTTATTGCTGTTTAATAAAACGACACATGAACTCATTTTTGAATCCACAAAGTCCAATGCCATGGCAGCCCGCGATTGCGTCAACTCTTCCTTTAGTTTTTCTTTAGATGATATGATTGTATCAATTCTATACCAATGCTTTACGAATTCACCAAAAACATCGGCTGACTCTGCAAGCGGGGCTATCGTACTAATCAGATCCTGGGATGATTTGGCTTCAACGACCAAAAAAGAACTGGCGGGGACTGCATCCAAAATGGATTCAATTTCCTTGGGTTTACAAGATGTAAGGATGCAAATTAAAGCCAATATAATGTATGATATTTTACTCATATTCAACTATAAATATTGTATTATTTAAAATCTAACTTCAATTGAATCGAGCTATTGAATGTCAGCCGATGTAAAGGCGAAGTGCCGTGGTCGGCGATGGCTTGCTTGTGTTCTGGGGTGGGATAACCCTTGTTTTTCTTCCATTGGTAGATGGGATACTGTGCATCATACTCCAACATCATCATATCTCTGGTGGTTTTCGCCAAGATGGATGCCGCGGCGATGGATTGATATTTGCCGTCACCTTTCACCACGCAAAGGTGTTTCAAGTCACGATAAGCCTTGAATCGGTTGCCGTCAATGAGTAGAAATTCAGGCCTGACCTGCAGCTGGTCCAAAGCTCGATGCATGGCCAGAAACGAGGCATTGAGGATGTTGATCTCATCGATTTCAGCCGCCGTGACCACGCCTACTCCATAGGCAAGAGCTTCGCGAATCACCAGCTCGCGTAGCTGCATCCTTTTCTTCTCCGTAAGCTGCTTCGAATCATTCAGTTCTGGATAATCGGAACCTTTCTTCAAGATAACGGCTGCTGCCACCACAGGGCCTGCAAGGCAGCCTCTTCCAGCTTCATCGCATCCTGCCTCAACCAAATCGGAATAATGCGTCAGCAACCCCATACCTTACAACCATTTAAAGAAATAATGATTGGCAAAAACCAAAGCCACAAAGAAAAACAGAAACAACTCTGCCCATCCTGTGTTACCCATATATGAGAACTCGTAGGAGAAAAAGATGGTTAGAACTATAAAAATCAGTCCATGCATGAGCACCGTACCGGGGAAGAACAGGAGCAACAGGGCAATAACTGCAAGTAAAGCTGTCATCATCATCCTAATCCTCACAGCAATAGTCTTCTCAAAACTGGAATTCTTCTTACCGAACATCAGGATTATGGCAGGTACAAGCGTCATGACAAGCACCGCAATGGTTCGCGTGTTAAAACCGGCAATGCTCAAGCGGAATTCCCCCAAATGCGTCTTATAGGCGTTAAGAACCGCCAATAAATCACCAAAGATATAAACACAACTGAAATATAAGAAATAGACCAGAAAGAATCCTAATAGCGGGAGGAGTTGCAGCCGCAATTTACCTTCCTTTGCGATAATCAGAGAAACGAAAATCCATGGGATCAGCACAATGGATGGAAAATACATCATCGATGCCAAGGCAACAAAAATGCCTGCATTCAGCAGATTGAAAGTCGGGTCCTGCGACTGATAAACACCAAAAAGAACGTGTATGGTCAATAGGATGAACACCGATGCCAAAGCAAATGGATAAAAATTGGTTTGCGTCACGGTGAGACTTGTCATGAGCACGAAAACAAAGGCACCCATTGTGCTCACCTTCGTGATAATCTGACTTTCGACCAACATAGCATTGACCATTAGCGCTTCCATGACCATCCAAAGAAAGGCGAACAGCACCATGAGAAAAGGTGAAAACGAAAGCAATCTGTTGATCAAATTGTATAATGGCGTAACGGATGAGCCCAAGCTTGTGTCGACCTCGCCAGCAATAAAGGCAGGCAACCACAAAGCGATTGCAATCAATGCCAATACCACATACTGTATCGCGTAACTCTGTCGAAAAAACTTTATCATTGTAATTTCATTAAATCGAGACCGATATCCGAACGGTAGTTGGCCCCTTCAAACTTAATCTTCTCCACCTCACGGTAAGCGATGCTCCTCGCCTCTTCTATCGAATCGCCATGGGCCGTCACTGCGATGACACGTCCGCCAGCCGTAACCACCTGCTTATCAGTGTTAAATGCCGTTCCTGCATGGAAAGAGACAACGCCTTTCAAGTCACACAAACCGCTCATTATCATCCCCTTCTTATAGGCTTCAGGATAACCGCCCGAAACCATCATCACCGTGACCGCAGTCTTGTCGCTCTTGCCGTAATGGACTTCATTCAAACGTCCATCAGCACATGCCATCAACATGTCGGCGAAGTCGCCCTCAATGCGAGTCATCACCGCCTCCGTCTCAGGGTCACCCATTCGGACGTTGTACTCAATGACGTAGGGATTGCCGTTGTCGTTCATCAAACCCAAGAAAATGAATCCTTTATAGTCAATGCTTTCAGCTTTCAAGCCCTTGAGGGTCGGCTTCACAATACGTTCCTCCACCCTGTTCAAGAAGTCGGGCGTGCAGAATGGAACTGGCGAAACAGCGCCCATGCCACCCGTGTTCAGCCCTTGATCGCCATCGCCGATGCGTTTGTAGTCCTTAGCTTCGGGCAACAGAACATAATGCTCGCCGTCAGTCAACACAAACACCGATACCTCGATGCCTTTCAGGAACTCCTCAATGACTACAGTGGCCGAAGCAGCGCCAAACTTGCCATCAAGCATCTTGCCAAGTTCGTCTTTGGCCTCCTGTAAGTCGTTGAGGATCAACACACCCTTACCGGCAGCCAGACCATCGGCTTTCAACACGTAAGGCGCTTTCACACTTTCAAGGAACTTGTATCCTTCGTTGAGGTTATCCTTGTTGACCTTAAAGCATTTTGCCGTAGGCACGCCGTATTCCTCCATGAAATCCTTAGCAAAGGCCTTGCTGCCTTCTAGCTGGGCTCCACGTCGATCGGGACCTATCACCTTCACTGCCTTAAGTGCGGAGTCACACTTGAAAAAATCTACGATACCGTCCACCAATGGCTGTTCGGGGCCAACCACGACGAGATGGATCTCCTGCTTGAGGCAAAACTCCTTAACAGCCTCGAAATCGGATGGTTTTATGTTGACATTGGTACCCACTTGGGCCGTACCAGCGTTGCCAGGGGCAATGAAGACATGCGCACCGTCACTCTGTGCCAACTTCCACGCCAAGGCATGCTCTCGGCCACCCGATCCGAGCACCAGGATGTTACGCTTCACTGCCGTGATATGTTGGCCTTGGACGGCTTTCCAATCCAAGGTTTCTTTTATGGCTTCACCAGGATACATTACTATTTTTTCCATATTTTATTCTTTATTCTTTTATTGCTTTCATTAATGAGTTCCAAATATCATCAGCCGCCTTGTCCCATGAGAAATCCTTGACGCGCTCCCGGCCTTTCTCAATCAAGGCCTCACGAACATTCTCGTCAAGCATCTCCGTCATGCCTTCAGCAATGGACGCTTCGCTGAAGGGGTCGACGAGCAAGGCAGCGTCATCAGCCACCTCGGGCATAGAGGTCACATTGGAGGTGATGACGGGTGTGTCGCACCTAAATGCCTCCAAAATGGGGATACCAAAGCCCTCGAAATAAGAAACATATACCGACGCAAAGGCGGATGCCGTCACAAGGTGTAGATCCTCGGCACTCAGACGTCCAGCAAAGACAACATCATCCTTGAAGCGCATCTGGCTGTATGCCTGCTCTATAGACTCTGACCACCAACGCTTCTCACCTACAATCAGTAACTTAACATTGGATGGCGTCTGACTCTTGAACAGATCGAAGGCCGTGAAAAGCCTCGCCAAATTCTTGCGTGGATGCAGCGATCCGACGAACATGAAATATGGATTTCCGTCAGTATATCTGGCTCGAATGGCCTCCTGCGCTTCGTCCGAGATGGGCGTGAACTTCTCATTCACGCCGTTATAGGCAACATCGATCCTATTAGGCTCAATGCCATAGCAATCGACGATATCCTGCTTCGAGAATTCCGACACTGTGACAATACGTTTGGCCTTTCGTGCAAACTTCGGGAAGTATTTCTTATAGTGCCATAGGTGGATCTTCGGCATGTCCTTCGGGAAATGTTCGAAGTTAAGGTCGTGGAACTGAGCTACTTGAGGCACGTCTGAACGAAGGCTGAGATAGCCGTCAGGCGAGAAAAACAGGTCGGGTTGTATCTGCTTCAGTGCTTTCGTCACCGAAAACTCGAAGAACCAAATGAACAGGAAAGGATGCCGTGCCTGCGGAAACAGCACGACGGGTTTAACGTTGTCACCAAAAACAAACATCGGGTCGGGCTCTCGATCGAAAAGGAAATAAAACTCCACCTCAGGATGGTTCTTTACCATACGACGCAAGGTCTCGTAAGCCACCCATCCGATGCCTTCTAGTTTGTTTTTCAGCAACAAACGCGTATTGACTGCAATTTTCATGATTTCTGCTGACAAAACCGGCCATTGTTAAAGATGGGCAAAGATACAAATTTCGGCCAAACACCCGACAATCTAAAAAAGAAAATGCCGTGTGGCCTCGCAATAGAGAATAAAATCATTATTTTTGCTCGTTGTAATACCTTTTGCCATGAAGAAATCCCTGTTATTATCGGTTCTCGTAGCATTTGCATCAAGTGCTTTCGGGAGGCCTACAATTAGCGATGTAGCCTACCCCAACAATGCCACGATCTTCGATTTGTTCGAGATCTCGTTCCAATTGAGCTCCTATTCTAACCCATACGACCCCAACGTCATCGACGTTTATGCAGAGTTCACCGACCCGGATGGAAAGATTCATGTCGTATACGGCTTCTACTTCCAAGACTACCATTTCGAAAAATACAACGGATACGAGAAAGCCTCTGCCAACATCGAGGGCAACGGCTGGCGGGTTCGTTTTACCCCAGATCAGTTAGGACAATGGCGCTTTAAGCTGCGCGCCGTCGACCGGAATGGCCAAACCGAGCTTTCGTCATACCAATCGAAGGACTTCTCGTTCCAATGCCAACCTGCCGACAACGCATATGGTTTCATCACCAAGGCCAACACCCGTTTCCTCAAAAGAGGCGCTTTCGTGAACGGAAAACAACAACAGATATCGTTCTTCCCCATCGGCCCTAACGTGCCATGGTATTACTGCAAAAATTACTATGACTTCACAACGCCCCAAGGTATTTATGAGTATCACGACTATATAGACGCCCTAGCCAACAACGCCAACTACATGAGGATTTGGATCAACCGTTTCCAATATATGGCACTCTTCGGCCCCGAGTTCACCCAAACCAGCAACGGCAAGCCCATGGTGTATTTCAACAACACCATAAATCAAAAAGATGCCGCAGAACTCGACGAGATAGTGACATACTCCAAACAACACGACATCAATCTAGCGTTGTGCTTCTTCAATTACAAGGAATTCCGCGTCAACAGCACAGACAAGAAATATCTAAAATCCAACCCCGGTGACTGGTCCTACAACCCCTTCCACACCCAACTGGGCCTGAAATCGCCACATGACTTTTTCACCCATCCAGAAGCCAAGAAAATCACCAAGAACCTTTTCCGATACATCGTCTCAAGATGGGGTTATGCCACCAACATCCTGTGCTGGGAATTCTTCAACGAACTCAACCACATCTTCGACGACGTCAAAGTCAACGATGCCTACTTCCGCGACCTCGTCGAATGGCACGAGGAGATGGCCGAATACATCCGTTCCATTGACCCGTATCACCATCTTGTGACCACCTCTGTATCTTCTATCACCGACAAAAAATACGAATACCTCGGCAAGAACATCTATCGTCCGCTCGACATCGTCCAATGCCATACCTATGGCAACATCCAAAAGGCCAAATCGAAAGAGCAACGTTCGCACCAGCTCTTCGAAATGAGCAACGAAGCGCACCTCATCTACCCAGATAAGCCTTATTTCATTGGTGAGTTCGGCTTCGGGCAATCGCAATCAGCGTTGAAATATGAGGACAAGGATCCCTTTGGCATCGACACCCACAACTGTCTGTGGTCCTCGCTTTTCTCCACCTCGATCGGCAGCGCTTCATTCTGGTTCTGGACCTATCTCAAGGAAAAGGACCTGTTCCATATCTTCAAGCCTATGGTAACATTTAGCAAAGGTATTCCCATCACCTCCGACTCATTCACAGCCCATAGTACGGCCTCCACCACAAAACGGTCTACTATATTTCCCAATGGCCTTCAAACCTATTATATGATTAATGCTGACGAAGACACTCTTTACGGCTGGTGCCAGGACACTGCTTTCGCTTACCAATCGTTGCGACGTCTCACCGACCGCGAAGGCTCGAAAGGGCATTTCGACAACAACGGCGTCTTCAACCCCAAAGGCTATGTTTACACGCTTGATGCCGCCAAGAAGCCCAAGCCTTGCTCAAAGAGCAACACCATCACCTTGCCAATGAAGAGACAGCCTGCCGGCACAAAGTACACCGTTCGTTGGTACGATGCAGAAACCGGATTCGAAATCGTTTTGGAAAGAACAATGGCGGTTGTCGAGCAAGAAAGCCGGAACCGACAATATCTTTCTTTCGAGTTTCCCTCGTCGGTCAGAGACTTGAGCAAACAGTGCATTAACAACACGTTTGGAGACGCTGTCTTCGTCATTACTCGCGAACAAAACGACACAATAAATGGCGGCACGCCAAATAGCAATGCCGCCAATGCCAAAGCCAAGAGAATACGCCTCAAAAGAGGCGCATAACCTCAATAGCGGTAAATGTCCGACTTGTAGGGGCCCTCGACGGGCACACCGATGTAATCGGCCTGCTTTTGCGTGAGCTTGGTGAGCTTCACGCCTATCTTCTCAAGGTGGAGGCGAGCTACCTCTTCGTCCAAGTACTTAGGCAAGCAGTACACGCCGATCTTATACTGTCCGCGCTTCTCCCAAAGGTCCATNNGTGAACGAGTTGCTCATCACGAAGCTAGCATGACCCGTGGCGCAACCCAGGTTGACCAATCGTCCCGATGCCAGCAAAAAGATGCAGTGACCATCGTCGAAGACGTATTTGTCAACCTGTGGCTTGATATTGATCTTCTCCTTCAGATGTTCGGTCTTTTCGAGGCGGTCCACCTGGATCTCGTTATCAAAGTGGCCGATGTTGCACACAATGGCCTGATCTTTCATCTTCAGGATGTGTTCCAGCGTGATAACGTCGCAGTTACCAGTTGTAGTGACAAAGATATTGCCTTCCTTGACGGCCTCNNATCGTGGTGACCTCGAAGCCTTCCATGGCAGCTTGCAGAGCGCAGATGGGGTCAATCTCAGTGACGAGCACACGGGCGCCATAACTCTTCATAGAGTGAGAGCAACCCTTACCCACTTCTCCGTAGCCACACACGACGACCACTTTACCAGCAATCATCACGTCGGTGGC
>DBXU01000180.1:23334-27603 GCA_002310075.1 Bacteroidales bacterium UBA1204
CGGTGCACGCCCGTGGTGGTCTCTTCAGAGACTCCCTTCCAACCTGCCACTACAGTATGCCAAAATGAGGGATTCTCCTTATATGTGGCTTTGATGACGCTCATTAGTGCCCTTTCCTCTTCGCTGCTCGTGGGTGCGTCAAGAAGTTTGGGGTCGTTCTCGCAAGCATAACCCTTGTGGATCAGCAGGGTGGCATCACCGCCATCGTCCACAATGAGGTCCGGTCCCGTGCCGTCGGGGAAGGTGATAGCACGTTTGGTGCACCACCAATAGTCTTCCAGCGTCTCGCCTTTCCAAGCGAAGACGGAAGTGCCCGTCTCGGCGATGGCAGCGGCAGCATGGTCCTGCGTGGAATAGATGTTGCAGCTGCACCAGCGCACCGTGGCGCCCAATTTGACGAGAGTCTCAATGAGGCAAGCCGTCTGTATGGTCATATGGAGCGATCCCATGATCTTGGCGCCCCTCAGAGGCTTCGCGTCGCCATATTTCTTTCGCAGCGCCATCAATCCAGGCATTTCGTGTTCCGATACTTCAATTTCCTTACGCCCCCAAGCGGCCAAGCCCATGTCGGCTACCAAATAGGGCAATTTATTGTCTAATAATCTCTTATCCATTTGATTAAACTTTTGATTCTATACCTTTTATGAAAAGGCAAATATACATATTTTTCAGACACATCTGCAATGTAATGCTATATTTTCCTTGTCTATTTAAGGGGTACGCAGCAAGAAACGACGCATACAGGAGACTCGTCAATAAAAAGGCTGATAACTGCCAATTAATATTTGAACTCTCCCATCACCTCAAAGCTCCGCCCTGGCATGGCCCTCCAAATGACATTCTGATAGTCTTTGTCTGTGATGTTGTTGCATCGTAATTCTATGCGGAACTTCTTAATTTGCTTGCCTATGGCGACATGGTGCAGCACATAGGAAGGTAGGTCGTAGGCAAAGAATTGCTGCTCGGAATAGGAGGTACTGCGACGCCCTGTCACCTCAATGGTATAGCTCAAGTTCCATGTCTTCCACTGCGTGTTGAGGAAAGCATTGCCATGATGGCGCGGAATATATATCAGCTGTTTGCCATTGGTGCCTTGAGCATAGGCTTTCTCGCTCTCGTCAGTGGTAACCGTGAAAACATAGTTGCCCGACAAGGTGATTTTCCAATTTTCTTTAACAAAAGCAGCGTCGACATGGTTTTCAATGCCGCGGGCATAGACTTTCGATACATTCTCTGGCACCCAAAAACGATATGAGGTGGGCATCCATTGAATCCAGTTTTTTACGTTGGAAAAATAGCCACCCGTGCGTACATCAAGTTTGAAATGTCCTTTCTGTAATCCGTATTTCACCGCCAAGTCAACCGTGCGACCGTTCTCAGGCAAAAGGTCGGGGTTGCCACCCGGATACCAATAAAGGTCGTTCAATGATGGGTTGCGATAGTTATGGCTGTAACCAATGGTAAAGCTAACAGCCTTGTAAAAAGGCAATTGGTACGAAAAGGTTGCCGTTGGAAACAAGCCCATTGCCTTACCGTCTGTCCAGTCGTAACGTGCCGTAAGGTTGATGCTGGCACAATCGAAAGGCTCTCCGCTGAGAGCTGCATAGGCCGACATCAGGTTGCGCCGCTTCTCCCCTTCATAGTTGTTGCTCCTCACCCGCTCGTTGTCCCATTGCAGCTTAGCTTTCAAGGTCCAGCTTTGGTAGAGTTGCTGCTCCAAATTGGCAATCTGATGAAGGATCAAAGCACGATTCTCAGAGTTGATGAAGGTAACAGTATCGTCGTTAGAAGGAATTCGCGTTAAAAGAAAATAACGTTGATTCTCGACAAAAGCAGCAGATTTCAGCTGTAGATTACCTGTTTCCCAGTAGTTTTTGAAAGTGACGAAGTTACGCGAAAAGTTATCCTGCGTCCATTCTTCTGAGTTGACATTGAAAACATTGGGCATAATGGGCGGCAAGTTGCGGTTGTTCCACTGGTTCCACGATGAGACGGAAATGACACTTTTGCCCAACAGCACACCGACCTCAGGCATCACTCCGTAATCAACAAAGTCAGCATTGCGCTGCTTCATGGTTTGGTGTGGAATGGTGGCCAGGTTTTCATATTCAAAGTCGTTATCCGACGAGTTACGGTATGCCTTCACACGGAAGGAAAAGTGTTTGCCATAGTTGCCCACGGTGACGAAACTCCCCAAAGTGTTAAAGCTGCCATAGGTCTGTTTCAAATCCAACAGAAAGCCGTCACCAAAATGATGGGTATTGTCGATATTAACTGCCCCACCCAAGCCACCGCTGTTGTTGGAAGTACCGCTTCCCCAGTTGAGGCTGACGTCATCAGCCAAAAAAACAGGAATAGTACTGAAATCAACCTGACCAAGGCTAGGTGCATTGAGCTGAAAACCGTTCCAAAGCACAAGGGTGTGGCTAGCCGTAGTGCCACGAAACGAGGCCGTGGAGGTACCACCCGGACCATAGGTCTTGATGAAAACGGGGCTGTGCTGGATGAGCAGATCTGAAAGGCTAGAGGTACTTTTGGACTGCAACACGAGAGTATCCAGCTTTCTCACCACCAACGGTTTTAAGGACTCTACAGCATTGCCTTCAGCAGTCACTTCAACAGTTTTCAGGACAATAGTGTCCTGACCATGGAGCTGAAGCCCCATGATAAACAGATAAAGAAACAAAACTATGGAAAGGCGCTTCAATGCTTCTTGCTCTCAGCAGATTTGGTTTGTTTTTCGGCGTAAGTCTTCACCTTACCTTGAAGCTGGCCGTTCTTGTATGTCGACTCGCTCTTCAACGAACCATCAGGGTAGAAAGTCTCTTGTTTACCGTCAAATTGACCGTCCTTATAAACGATGGTCATCTTTTTGTTACCACTCTCGTCATACCAAGTGGTGAGGCCGTCGCGCCGGCCGTTCTTGTAGCTCGACACTTCTAGATTACCGCCCTTCTCATAGCATAGGATTTGCTCACCATCGAGCTCACCTTGCTTATAAGTGTTCAATTTCGAGAGACGTCCACCGCGGAACCATTCGCTGACCTGTCCGTCAAGCACATCGTTCTTATACTCTGCTTTCTTTGTGATGGAGCCCGTCTTGTCGATTTCAACGAAAGCGCCATTTCGTTTACCGTTCTCATAACTCACGATTTTCTTTGGAAGGTATGTGTTGCTGTTGAAATACTCAATCCAAGTGCCAACTTTTTGGCCGTTTTGGACATGGCCCTCAATGATAGCATCACGTGTGGTCGTGGTAAACTTTCCATTAGGGGCTTTCGAAACATCCACACTTTCTATCGTTTGTGCAAAAACAGGCATGGCAAACAAGGCCATTGCAATGATAATCAAAGTCTTACGCATATCTATTTTCGTTTTTGAATGTACAAAATTATAAAATTCACGCCAATAGCGTTGCAATTTTCATGCAATTTCTTTCAAATTCAGTTTTTTTTCGCAATTTCGCAGCATCAACCTCCTACACCATGAAAAAAGTCGAAGTCAAAAACTTTAAGCTCTACACCACGGCTGTCATCAGCATCGAATGGAAACAGGAGCTCCTCAACGTCAACCTTGACCTAGCCATGATGCTCAAGATGATGCGCATGGAAGGTCTCACCGAAGCCGACATCGAACGTTACAGTGAAAACGGCCAGCCCATCCCCTTCAAGAAGGTGACGCTGGTGCTGTTCCAAGACGACGACAAACCAGGACAATACTACACCGACGAATCGTTCGACGAGGACGACGATCCGACGGTGTTTTATGTGGAAATCAAATAATAAAAACACCCCTTCTCCTCATTGCGGGCTTGACCCGCCATGAGGATAAAGGGGGTTGTTTCCTACGCAGTTAAGCGTCAATGCAATGATTTAATATACTCGTCAATCGCCTTGGCGGCTTTCTTGCCGGCACCCATAGCGAGGATGACAGTAGCTGCGCCACTCACGGCGTCACCGCCGGCGAAGATGCCAGGACGCGATGTCGTACCGACTTCATCGGCCACGATGCAGCCCTTCTTGTTCAGGTCGAGGTTACGCGTCGTGCTGCCAATCAACGGGTTTGGCGAAGTGCCAAGGGCCATGATGATCATGTCGACATCGAGGACGAACTCAGAATCCTTAATCGGGACCGGGCTTCTACGACCCGAGGCATCTGGCTCACCCAGTTCGCATTTCACGCATTTGAAGCCTTTCACCCAACCGTTTTCGTCGCCCAGCACCTCAACGGGAGCCGTCAGCAAGTCGAAGATGACGCCTTCTTCCTTGG
>DBXU01000180.1:27688-31693 GCA_002310075.1 Bacteroidales bacterium UBA1204
ATGGCCACGTTGCCGCCACCGACCACAGCAACTTTCTTACCCACATAGTTCGGGGTTTGATAGCCCTCCTTATAGGCGAAGAGCAGGTTGTTACGGGTCAAGAATTCGTTGGCTGAAACCACGCCGCAGAGGTTCTCGCCAGGCACGTTCATCATCATCGGGAAGCCAGCACCCGAGCCGACAAACACAGCCTCAAANNCATCAGCTCGTCGATGGTGATGGTACGACCGACGACCACGTCCTTCTCGAACTTGGCACCAAGCTTACGCACGCTCTCCACCTCTTTCTTCACAACGGTATCCTTTGGCAGACGGAACGACGGAATGCCATACATCAACACGCCGCCCAACTCATGCAATGCCTCGAAGATAGTGACGTCGTAACCCATCGAAAGCAAGTCCTTGGCGCAGGTGAGTCCTGAAGGACCACTGCCAATGATGGCCACCTTATGGCCGTTGGGGATGCTCTGACTGCTGAAATGCAGGTCATGCTCGATGGCGTAGTCGCCGACGAAACGCTCCAGTTTGCCGATGGCGATAGGCTCGAACTTCNNNNCTTCGCACTGGGTCTCCTGCGGGCATACACGGCCGCAGACGGCGGGCAATGCAGAGTCGCAGCTGATAACGCCAGCCGCGCCCGCAAAGTCACCTTGCGCCACGCGAGCGATGAAGTCTGGGATGTTGACGCTGACAGGGCAATGTTCCACGCATTGCGGGTTCTTACAATGCAGACAGCGCTGGGCCTCCATGATGGCCATGTCGGCCGAATAGCCAAGACACACCTCGTCGAAGTTGTGGGCGCGAATCTCGGGCTTCTGCTCCGGCACAGGAACACGTTTTTTCTTGTCGAAACTCTCTTCAGAGATGCCTCCGATATGGCACTTGTGNNTCGGCTTTCTCCTCGGCTTGGAGTTGTTTGCGCGTCACCACATTATTATACATCGCCTGACGTTTCATGGCCTCATCGAAGTCGACATCCTTACCCAAGAACTCGGGACCGTCGATGCAGGTGAACTTGGTCTTTCCTCCAATGCTCACACGGCAGGCACCACACATGCCCGTGCCGTCGACCATGATCGAGTTGAGCGACACTGTGCAGCGGATGCCCAACTCCTCGCAGGTCTTGGTGGCAAACTTCATCATAATCATGGGACCGATGGCCACGGCCTCGTCATACTGTTTGCCGCTGGCCACCAACTGGCGCAACACGTCAGTCACCAAGCCCTTGCGACCCGTGGAGCCATCGTCGGAGGTGACATACAGGTTACTGACTTCTGCCAGTTCCTTCTCAAAGATAAGCAGATCCTTGGTACGGGCGCCGATGATACAGTCAGCCGTGGCACCATGGTCGTTCAACCATTTCACTTGTGGATAAATTGGGGCGATACCCACGCCACCACCGATGAAGACGAAGGAACGCTTGCGCAACTCCTCAGCGGTCATCGTGGCAAACTCTGAAGGTTTCCCCAAAGGACCGACGATGTCAGCAAAGCGGTCGCCTTCCTTGTATTCCGCCATCTTCTTGGTAGATTCGCCGATAGCCTTGAAGACAATGGTCACCGTCCCCCTGACGCGATGATAGTCACTGATGGTCAAAGGGATACGCTCAGAGTTTTCCTCCATCTTGATGATGAGGAACTGGCCAGGCAAGGCTGAATGAGCTATCCGCGGCGCATAGACGTCCATGAGGTAGGTCTCNNTCGGCCGCGAAGGTTTCTTTATGAATAATTTCGAACATAATGTATTGGTTGAAGAGTTAGACTTCGGTTTCTGAGCCTGTCGAAGAACAGGTATTTTCCTCCGCAAAGATAATAATTTTCAAAAAGAAAAGAATAAAACGCATTTTTTGGCACAAAAAAAGAGCCCCGAAACCGGAGCTCTTTTTTAGATGTTTCAGACGTGTTTCTTATTCGGCGTCCAAAGCCTTGGCTTCGTCATTCATCTTGAGCTGCACGTACATGGTCTTCAAAACCTGCTTAACCTCAGGAGTGGGTTGGGCTTCGTAAGCCTTCTTCACGTATGGCAAACCGGTGCGGACGAGGTCTTCGGCCTGCTCAACCAAAGCGTTGTATTCCTTCACCTTGTCGAGGGGCAATTCGTTGGCTTGCGTCTTCAACTTGTTGGAAAGGCTGATGTACATGGCGCCGAGGTTGTAGATAGCATCGTAGTAGTCAGGGTTGATGGCGATGGCCTGCTCGTAGTATTGGATGGCCTTATCGCTATCATAGATATCCTTGTTGTTCTCTTCACCGTAGATGGTGCCAAGCACAAAGAGCAGCTGGGCATTCTCGGGATCAAGTTCGCGAAGTCTGTTGATGTCCTCGATGGCTTCCACGTTCTTGCCTTCCTTCATGTAGGAGTTCACCTTTTCGACGATGAGGCTGGCATCGCTAGGATCTTTTTCCAGGCCGGCATTGATCATAGCCATGGCGTTAGCGCTGTCGCCCAAGCCATTGTAGCAAGCGGCGAGGTGCTTGTAGACGTCAACACCGTCAGCACCGTTTTCCTTCAACAGCATGAAGTTATCGAGGGCGCTCTGGTAGTCTTGACCTCTCAGATATGAGGTGGCGGCGAGGTTCAACATCTCGTTGGCGTCGGGATTACCCAATGACTTGGCGATTTCATATGCCTTCTTGAACATGGGAGCAGCTTCAATGAACTTACCGTTGTTGTAGTCATCGGCGCCCACGGTGTAGTAAGAATTCATGACGGCGTTCACGCGGGTGATGATTTCCTGTTTGTTGTCCTTGACGAAATTCTCATTCTGCATGCAGTTCATCAGTGATTCGTAGATGATCTCCTGAGCGTTGGGGGCCAGATTTCTGACAGCCTCGTCAGGTGATTGAAGAACGTTCTGATAAATGGAAGCACGATACAACCAAGCCTGGGATTGGTCATTGGGTTTCATGCCTAAGAACTGCTCGTGGTTGACGCACTTTTCAATAGAGGCAATAGCCTTTTCGTATTGGCCATTCTTGTTGTACATGAAAGCGTCAGTTCTGTCTTTCTTTTGGGCCATCAACACGTTAGCGGTGAGAACGACGGCCAGCAAAATCATTACTTTTTTCATTTTTCCAATTATTTAAAGTTTTACAATTTCGTTTATTGGTTTATTCCTATACAATTATTGTTCCAAAGTGGTTTCATCTTCTGAAGTCGGCGTTTCGACAGGCTCAACGACCTCGGTTTCTTCTTCGTCCTCATGCTCTGTCTTGGTGACAGCGGCGATTTCGTCGTTACCGCGCAAGTCGATGAGTTTCACACCCTGGGTGGCGCGACCCATTACACGCAGCTTGCTGACTTCCATACGGATGACGATGCCCGACTTGTTGATAATCATCAGGTCTTCGTCATCGGTCACGCCCTTAATGGCGATGAGGTCGCCAGTCTTATCGGTGATGTTCAAGGTCTTTACGCCCTTGGCGCCACGGTTCGTGATACGGTAGTCCTCAATGTCGGAACGCTTGCCGAAGCCCTTCTCGGAAACGACCAGGACCGTTTGTTGGGGATCGTTGATACACACCATGCCGATAACTTCGTCGTCGGGCGAACCCAAGGTGATGGCCTTCACACCCGTAGCGGTACGACCCATCGGGCGGACGGTTTGCTCGTTGAAACGGACGGCTTTACCCGAACGTACGGCCATCAGCACTTCGTCGTTGCCACTGGTGAGGCAAGCCTCTAGCAGTTGGTCGTCCTCGCGGATGTTGACGGCGATGATGCCATTTTGACGGACATTCTTATAGGCAGCCAAGTTGGTCTTCTTGATGATACCCTTCTTGGTGCACAGGATGATGTAATTGTTCTCAAGGTATTCCTCATCGGTCATACTCTTCACGTTGAGGTAGGCCNNCTTGTTGTCCTTGTCAAGCGGCAACAAGTTCTGGATGGCACGACCCTTGCTGTTCTTGCCCTCTTCGGGGATCTCGAAGGCACGCAGCTTGTAGCATTTGCCCTGTTCTGTGAAGAAGAGCAGGTGATTGTGGTTGGTGGCCGTGAAGATGTG
>DBXU01000180.1:31713-32580 GCA_002310075.1 Bacteroidales bacterium UBA1204
TCGATGAAGTCGGTGTCGCGGGTGGCAGAGCCTTTCGAGCCCTTGCCGCCACGGCTTTGCACGCGGTATTCAGTCAGCGGAGTACGCTTGATGTAACCGAGGTGCGAGATGGTAATGACCACGGCGTCGTCGGCGATGATNNGCGGCGGGCACGATTTGGGTGCGGCGGGCATCGCCATATTTTTCTTTGATGACCAGCAGTTCGTCCTTGATGATCTGGAACTGCAATTCCTCATTTTGTAGAATATCGTGGAAATGCTTGATGCGTTCGTGGATTTCGTCCAACTCATCCATGATCTTCTTGATCTCGAGGCCGGCCAACTGACCGAGACGGTAGGCCACGATGGCGCTGGCTTGCGGGTCGTCGAAGCCGAATTTGTCCATGATGGCTTGCTTGGCTTCGGGCGTGCCGCCCTTACAGGCACGGATGGTAGCAATGATCTCGTCGACGATGTCGATAGCGCGTGCCAGACCTTCCAAGATATGGGCACGGTCTTNNTCTTCGGCTTTCTTCAGCTCGAAGCGTGTGCGGCGCAGGATAATCTCGTGACGGTGGGCCACGAAGTGCTCAATCAGCTGCTTGAGGTTCAAGGTATAGGGACGGCCATTGACCAAGGCCACGTTGTTCACGTTGAACGAGCTCTGCAGCGGAGTCATCATGAACAGTTTGTTCAAGACGATGTCGGGGTTGGCGTCGCGTTTCAGCTCGTACACCACGCGGATACCTTTTCTGTCTGACTCATCGCGGATGTCGGCCAAACCTTCCAGCTTCTTCTCGTTGACGAGGTCGGCGGTCTTCTTAATCATCTCAGCCTTGTTGACCTGATAAGGAATGGAGGTAGCGATGATGCGTTCATGGCCGTTGTG
>DBXU01000180.1:32791-32916 GCA_002310075.1 Bacteroidales bacterium UBA1204
CCGTTCACTAATAAGGTAGGAATCTGGGTAGGCAGCACGGTAGGCTCCTGCAGCGAATCGTCGAAGTTATTTTGGAAGTCGACGGTGTCCTTGTCGAGATCGTCGAGCATCTCTTCAGCGATCTT
>DBXU01000035.1:0-2729 GCA_002310075.1 Bacteroidales bacterium UBA1204
ACCAACAACCACATGGACGTGATTGCTGCTGCCTTGAAGAACGTTTATGACCGTCGCCACGAAATCAAGCGCGGCCTCGAAATCACATGGGAAGCCGAGCTGATGCGCCACTTCACATGCCAGTTCAAGAGATTAGGATAATTGTTGTTTGGGATTGGCCGAAAGGCCAATCCCAAACTTTATTACCACCGCTATCATGACCACCACTGCAATCATCCTAAGTGTCCTCTTCGTCCTCTGCTTGACTTCCAGCGTGGTGCCACGTTCGTTGGGCTTGGTGAAGGCTGACGACAAACCGGTACAGAAGATATGGATCCCTGTCGTTTTTGGCCTTAGCCAAGGTATCATGGCTTTGCTGGGACTCGGATTGGGCCGTCTGATGTCGCATCTCTACATCTATATCGCCCAGTATATGGTGTTTGCTATGATGCTCGTGGTTGCGGTAAAGCTTTTTGTCGATTCCATGAGGGCGCTGCGAGGGAAAATGCTTTATACTGTGACCTCGAATAGGGACCTGTGTCTGCTTAGCCTCCTCGCGGGTTTCAACACTTTCCTTTATGCCTTGGTGGGCGTGTTTTTCGCTCCGTTTGGCATTTGGTTTTTCGCGGCAGTCACCGTGGCAGGCTTTTTGTGGTCTTTCTTTACGGTTCGCTTCGACTTCACACCGGGGATGATCAAGAAGGTGAGTTTCGTGGAGTTTTCCGCCGCCGTACTGATGGTCGTCATAGCGATATTGTATTTGTTCACCAACGTGTTTGAATAAAGCATTATGAAAAAGATCCTAACCCTCCTCATCGCCTTGTCCTTGGCGCTGTTTGCAACGGCACAAGCCCCTTCGGGCTACTACAACGCCGCTAATGGCTTGACAGGTAACCAGCTGAAAATGGCCTTGCACAACATTGTCAAAGGGCATACCTCGATTTCGTATGGAGGGTTGTGGGACGCCTTTTGGAGCACCGACAACAAAGGCAATGGTGTGGTGTGGGACATGTATTCCGACATTCCGGGAGGCACACCGCCTTATGTCTATTACATGGTTGAAGACCAATGCGGCAACTACAATGGAGAGGGCGACTGCTACAACCGCGAGCACTCGTGGCCGCAGAGTTGGTTCAACAATGACGGCACGGCTCGCACCGATTTGCACCATATCTTTCCTGTCGACGGGTGGGTCAACAACAAGCGAAGCAACTATGCCTACGGTGAAGTGCGTTCTGCCAGTTGGACTTCTCAAAACGGCTCGAAACTAGGCACTTGCAAGACCCCAGGCTTTTCGGGCACCGTCTTTGAGCCCATCGACGCCTACAAGGGCGACCTTGCCCGTGCTCTTATGTATATGAGCGTGCGCTATTACACCGAAGACGGAAGTTGGAGTAGCAGCGACATGACCACCAAGTCGGAAATCAAGCCCTGGGCTATTCAGTTGCTGATGCGTTGGAACGAGCAAGATCCGGTAAGCCAAAAGGAAATCGACCGAAATAATGCCATTTACGCAGACTATCAACATAACCGCAACCCCTTTGTTGATCATCCGGAATATGCCCGAATGATATGGGATCCGAATTGGTCTGCCGTAGAGGAGCTGAATGTGTCGGTAGGTCTTTTCCCCAATCCAGTTGAAGAGAATGGCGTTTTGCATTTGAGTGGCA
Organism: Bacteroidales bacterium UBA1204; assembly: GCA_002310075.1. The sequence continues at coordinate 1,650 of DBXU01000035.1, forward strand.
ACAGCATCGATGCCATCGCCGTGTGCGACCTCTGTGGCCGTACCCTCTATAAGGCTGCCGGCAAAGCCATCATCGACGGCACCGTCACCCTACCTGCCAGCATCGCCAAAGGTTGCTACATCGTCAAGCTGATGCGCAACGGCAGTGCCGTTAAGTATCAAAAACTGCTGGTAAAATGATGTGATGTTTACATCATTTTCTTATGCCTGAAATAGATATAAAACGCCACGGCGACAACGGCCATGAATCCCATGATGCCCCAGAAGGCCCAAGCCTGCTCCTGGAAGGGTAGCTTGACGTTCATGCCATAAAGGCCAGTGATGAAGGTCAAAGGCAGGATGATGGTCGACACCAAGGTGAGGATCTTCATGGTTTCGTTGGTCTTGTTGGTCTGCATTGAATCGAAGGTCATCGACAGGCCTTCGATCAATTCCTCGTAGTCCTCGGTCATGTCCCACAGTTTCTGCAGGTAGTCGAGGATGTTGCCCCAGTAGTCTTCCATGTACTCGATGTCGTCGGTAAAGCCTCTGACCTTGCCCGTCTCAAAGAGATGGAAGAGACGCAGCTGCGGCTTGAAGATGGTGTTGATAAGGATGAGGTTTTTGCGAGTGACGCTGATGCGTTCGATGATCTTCACTTGCTTTTCCTGCAGCAGCTCGCGGTTGATGAGTTCGACGTCCAAGCCGACCTTGCGCAGCAAGTAGACCGACTCGGTCATCAGCTTTTCAAGGATGCGGTAGAGCAGGATGTCGGAGTTGCGGAAATTCATTTCCTCTCCGTTCTGGATGCGCTCCTCGTATTCCTCGAAGAGTTGTGAAACGCCCCAAGGGTTCTTTTCGATGGAGATAATGTATTCTTTGCCCCAGAAGATTTTCACTTCCTTGATTTTCACGAATTTGTTCTGGCGGTCGAAGTTGGGGAAGTGTAAGATGAGGAAATAGTAATCGTCGTAGATGTCGATTTTCGGACGCTGGTTCACCGATTTGCAGTCTTCGATGTCCAAAGGGTGGAAATGAAATCGGTCTTTCAGAAATTCGAAGTCTTCTTCTGTTGGGTTGTTGAGATGACGCCAAGTCAAGT
>DBXU01000035.1:2743-13120 GCA_002310075.1 Bacteroidales bacterium UBA1204
GCCTTCCCCCTTTCTTTTAAAGTGAACACTCTGTTTACATCGGCGCAAATATTGATTCGCGCCGCGAAAATAAGGTTTTTTGTTTAAAAATAGGGGAAAAAGTTCAAATTATTTCCACTCGAAGGTTCCGATCAGGTGGTCGATATCCTCGCGGATAAAGTGGATGACGGGCTGCATCGAGTCGTTGTTGGGCAGGAAGTTGAAGTACAAAGCGCCGCGGACGAAGTTGTCGGTGCTGTCGGTGAGGTAGAATTGCATCGGTGTTGCCACGCCTTTGCCGTCCATCTCGATAAACATGCCGTAAACCTTGTGCTCATCGATGGCGATTAGGCTGTCCTGAATGCCGTTGGCTTTCTGTAGGTGCTTGACGATCATGGTATGGACGTCTTCCAAATACTCTCCAAGATTGCCGTGTACCTTTTTATGTGTCAGATGGATGGAGCCTTTGAACTGAGGCATTTCGATGTTGACCCAGTTTTTCTCTTCAGGTGCATAGGGGTCGGGGGTGACGATGGCGTATTGCGGGCATTCGAACCGATAGGCACCGATGGTGTCGACTGTGACGTAAGCTTTCTCAGGCATGTCGATGCGGAAATAGCCGCGCGGTTTGGGAAGGTAGTTCGGTTCGCGGTTGCATGAGGCTGCGATGGTGAGGACCACGATGGCGGTGAATGCTATGGCGATGCGGTTTAACTTCATGATGGTCAATTTTATTCTTCCTCGACGAAAACTTTGACTTCCTTGATGCGTTTGTTGTCGGCGTCGATGATTTCGAAATGGAATTTCTCGAATCTGAAGGAGAAGCCTTTTTCGGGGATACGTCCTTCCATCTCCAGGATAAGACCTGCGAGCGTGTCGGCTTCGCCTTGGATAGGCTCGAAGTAGTCTTCGTTGAGGCTGAACACCTTGCAGAAATCGACCAGACTTGTCTGTGCTTTGAACAGGTAGGTGCTGTCGTCGATTTTCTTGTAATGGCTTTCGGTCTGTTCCTTGTCGAACTCGTCGTTGATTTCGCCCACGATTTCCTCGATGACGTCTTCCATGGTGATCAGTCCCGAGGTGCCGCCATATTCGTCGACGACGATGGCGATGTGGATTTTCTTCTCGCGGAAGTCCTGGAACAGGTCGTTGATCTTGCGGTTTTCGGGTACGTAGAAGGCAGGCCTCACCAGTTTCTGCCATTCATAGGACTCGGCGTCAAGATAGGGGAGGAGGTCTTTCACATAAAGGATGCCGATGACCTTGTCGATCGACTCGTCATAGACGGGGATCCTTGAGAAACCGCTTTTGATGACGGTGGCCAGCATGTCGGCGAAAGCCATGCCTTGTTCGATGCCGACGATGTCGACACGGGGGATCATGACGCCGCTTACTTCTTTTTCGCTGAATGAGGCGATGCCCTTGAGCATCTGCTTCTCCTCGATGGGCGTCGACTCTTCGGTGGCGATTTCAACCGCCGTCGATAGGTCTTCCATTGAGATCTCGCCTTTTTTCTTCTCCAGATGTTTGTCCATGAACGAAGTGGAGTTGATGAGAGGTTTGCTTAAGGGCTTGAAAAAACCTATAAGGAAACGCAGAGGCCTTGCCATGAAACGGGCCACCTTGATGGGACGTTTGCTGGCGTAGATCTTAGGTGTGATTTCACCTACGATGAGGATGAGCGAGGTGACGACGACCACTTCGAGCAGAAAGGCTGCCACAGGATAGTTGACCATGTCGAAAAGTTGGCTCATGATGTAGGTGGCCAACAGCGTGATGGTCACGTTGACAAAGTTGTTGCCGATTAGGATGGTGGCCAGCAAGGTCTTGGGCTTTTCACGAAGCTTCAGTACGAGTTTGCTTTTCACGTCGCTACGCGATTCCAGGTCGTCGATGTCGGCTGGCTGGAGGGAGAAAAAGGCGGTCTCGCAGCTCGAAATCAAGGCAGAAGCGATGAGGAGCAGGCACAATACGACCAATCCTATGATGGCGTTAACGTTAAATCCAGTGAAAAAGTTGTTTGAAACTACAGAGAGGAGTCCTATGAAGGGCTCAGGGTCAGGGTCGGGTGTTTCCAAAACGAAAGGTTTTAATGTTTGCGGCTGCAAAAATAGGAAAATCTTTGGATTCGGCGATGCGAAGTAGGCCAAATAATCCGAATCTAGGTCCATTTCTTGGCTTTATATCCAGTCAATAAGGGCTTAGATTCAGATTATCAGATGTTTAGAATGGCAAATCGTTGGCTTCCATTGGGTCGATGGAAGGACTTGTTGCCGTGATATCGCCTGAAGGATAGGAGGGGGTGTAGCCCATGTTAGGCTCGTTGCTGCCTCCATAGGGTTGGCCGTAGGATGATTGTTGGGCGGGGCGGGCTGGGGCCATTTGCATCATTTTTTCTGCGTTGACTTCAGTGACATAACGGGCGTTGCCGTTTTGGTCAGTGTACTGACGGGTCCTCAGTTTGCCTTCTACGTACATAAGGTCGCCCTTGGAGTAGTTGCGACGATGGTCGGCAATGTCGTTGGCGAGGTTGCCCCAAACCACGATGTTGTGCCAGTCGGTTTGTTCCACCCAGTTGTTGTCGCGATCGCGATAACGTTCCGAAGTGGCCAAGGTGACAGTGACTTTTCTGTTGCCGTTTTCAAATGTCGTTACTTCTGGGTCTTTGCCGAAGCGGCCGATGAGGATGACTTTGTTTAAGCTTGCCATGGTGTTTTTTTAGTTTAATGATTTAAGTATGAGTCTATTAAGCGTGGGACGGGGTAACGGTCCAAATCCCTTTCGGGGGTCAAAAATAGATTAATTGTTTGAATGGAGTGCAATTCTTGTGAAAGTTTTATTTCGATGAACCGTGCTATGATGGTGCGGTGTGTGAGTTTGTGGGTGATGGGTGCCGATACGTTGACAATGGTAAAAGGTGTTGCACTCACGATGTGGGCAAATTCTGGAGAGGCGATCACCTCGTCGACAGTCCATTCCCGCGGGCTTTCGATGTTGGGGAAGTCGTATAGGTTTTTCCAAATATCGTTTCCGTCGCGTTTGTGCAGATAAAGGCATTTTTCTCCATTTTTCTCGACCCTGAGGACGAGGTAGTTGAAATGCCTCGTGCTGATTTTGACCTTGGGAAGTTTGACGGGGCGTTGCATGACGGTTTGATGGTCGAAGGCGAGGCAGTGGGCTTGCACCGGACAATGGAGACAGTCGGGGTTTTGTGGCGTGCATAACAGCGCGCCGAATTCCATCATGGCTTGGTTATGCAAGCCTGGGCGCTGGCGGTCGAGCAATTCGTTGGCGGCAGAGGCGAAGGCCTCCATGCCTTCGCTATTATTAATAGGAGTGTCGATGTCGTACAATCGCGACAGAACACGGTAGACGTTGCCGTCGACGACGGCATGGGGTAGGTTGAAGGCGATGGAGGCAATGGCCGCCGCCGTGTAGCTGCCAATGCCTTTCAGGCCCTTCAGTTGGTCGTAATCGGCAGGAAAAGAGCCCCCGTGACGTTCGACCACCTGATTGGCGCATTGGTGCAGGTTGCGTGCCCTTGAATAATAGCCCAAGCCTTGCCACAACTTCAGCACCTCCTCCTCGGAAGCCCGTGCCAGAGCTTCGACGGTAGGCCATTTCTCTGTGAATCGCAAGTAATACGACAGGCCTTGGCTGACTCGGGTCTGCTGCAGGATTATTTCCGAGATCCAAACCTGATAAGGGCTGGGCTCGTGGCGCCAGGGCAGGTCGCGCTTGTTGTCTTCATACCAATCTATGAGGGTGTTGCTGATGTTATTCATGGAATTATGAGGGTTTCTTTGAGGCTTTTTGTTGGGCGAAATTCTTTATTTATAACTCCTTAGATAAAAAAAGTTGACAAAAATGCTCGGGGTGTTGAAAATGTTTGTACCTTTGCCGCAAATTTACAACAATCAAATCAATTAACTATAAAGTAATAAAAAAATGACAAAAGCAGAAATCGTAGCTCAGATTGCCGAAAAGACTGGCATTGAGAAAGGTGCAGTTCAAAACGTGGTCGAAAACTTCATGGAAGTCGTTAAAGCATCGATGGCTAAAGGTGAGAATGTTTATCTGAGAGGCTTCGGCAGCTTCATCATCAAGACCCGCGCCGAAAAGACTGGTAGAAACATTTCGAAGAATGTGGCCATCACCATCCCGGCTCACAAAATCCCTGCTTTCAAGCCCGCCAAGACCTTTATGAACGCTGTTAAATAAGCAAATACAAAAATTTCAATATTATGCCAAACGGTAAAAAACACAAGAGACATAAAATGTCAACGCACAAGCGTAAAAAACGCTTGAGAAAGGATAGACACAAGAAGAAATAAGCTCTTCTTGAGCCTAAACACGACAATAACACAGCATTGGTTCAATCTCCATTGTTGTGTTATTGTTTTATCAATCAACAGTTAACCTCAAAGCAAAACACTATGTCTGAAGAACAACAAGCTGTAGTAGAACAGAAGACGGTGATGCGCGATTTGGTCATCAACTCGCACGCTTCAGAGGTCGACATTGCTCTGTTGGAGGACAACGTACTCGTCGAACTTCATAAAGAGAAAACCAACAACCAATTTGCAGTCGGAGATGTTTATTTGGGCCGGGTAAAGAAGATCCTGCCAGGCTTGAATGCCGCTTTCGTCGACGTGGGCTATTCCAAGGAAGCTTTCCTGCATTACCTCGACCTAGGGCTTGAGGCTCGTTCCTTGTTGAAATTTAGGGATATGGCTCGTTCTGGTGCCGAGGATCTCTCGATGGACACTTTCAAACTTGAGCCCGAAGTGGAGAAAAACGGCAAGATTGGCAACTTCTTGAATGTGGGCGACCTGCTCCCCGTTCAGATTGCCAAAGAGCCTATCTCGACCAAAGGACCGAGAATCACCGCAGAAATCTCTTTCGCCGGGCGCTATCTTGTGCTCGTGCCCTTCTCCAACCGCATTTCGGTATCCCAGAAAATCCGCAGCAGCGCCGAACGTAACCGCCTGCGCCGACTCATCCAAAGCATTAAGCCCGCCAACTATGGCGTCATCATCCGTACCGTGGCCGAAAGCAAGAAAGTGGCCGACCTCGATGCCGACCTCAAGTCGCTCATCGAGAAATGGGAACACTGCATCACGGAAATGAAAAAGATGACTACCTTTGGCAGGATGGTCAGCGAGATGGACCAAACCTCCGTTATGCTGCGCGACTTGCTGAATGAGTCGTTCAACAACATCCGTGTGGACGACGAATCGCTTTATGAAGAAATTAGGAGTTACATCCAAACCATCGCGCCTCAAAAAGCTGAAATCGTTCAACTTTACCATGGCAAAGAGCCCATTTTTGAACATTTCAACGTAGCCAAACAAATCAAAGGCTTTTTCGGCCGCGTGGTCACCATCAGAAACGGTGTCTACCTCATCATTGAGCACACCGAGGCCATGCACGTCATCGACGTCAACAGTGGCCATCGCGTGAACAAGGAGAACTCGCAAGAAGAAAATGCCCTTCAGGTGAACCTGGAAGCCGCCAAGGAGATCGCACGCCAACTGCGCCTGCGCGATATGGGCGGCATTATCATCGTCGACTTTATCGACATGCGCGAAGCCAAGCATCGCAAACAGCTGTATGACGCCCTCGTCGAAGCCATGTCGCACGACCGCGCCAAACACAACATCCTTCCAGCCACCAAATTCGGGTTGATTCAAATCACACGTCAACGCGTGCGCCCCGAGACCGAAGTGCAGGTGCAGGAGAAATGCCCTGTCTGCGCTGGCGAAGGCAAAATCAGGCCCGCCATCCTGTTCATCGACGAAATCGAAAACAATCTCAAGTACCTGCTCGTCGACCAAAACGAAAACCATCTCACACTGCAGGTGCATCCTTTCATCGAGGCCTATCTCACCAAAGGTCTGTTTTCGATCCAACGCAAGTGGAAAAAGAAATACGGCAAATCCTTTAAGGTACAACCCATGTCGGATTTCCACATGTTGCAGTACAACTTCCTTAACGCCAATGGCGACGACATCAAACTGTAAGGTAAGTTGCTGCCAAAAAAAACTCGAAAGCCCGCTTTTGAAGCGGGCTTTTTTCTTATTTTTGCGCCAAATTCTTGAATTATGGCAAAAGACATCGTTTTGAGTGGCATTCGCCCCACCGGAAACCTCCATCTTGGCAACTATTACGGCGCCGTGCGTAGCTTCGTGAAGATGCAGGAAGACTACAACTGCTACTTCTTCATCGCCGACTGGCATTCGCTGACCACGCATCCCACGCCCGAAAACATACAAAAGTCAGCCCGTACTATCTTGGCAGAATATCTGGCCTGCGGTATCGATCCCGAAAAGGCTACCATCTACATCCAAAGCGATGTGCCGGAAACCATCGAGCTGTATCTCTATTTCAACATGAACGCTTACATCGGTGAGTTGGGCCGTGTGACGACTTTCAAGGAGAAAGCCCGTCAACAGCCTGATAATGTGAACGCTGGCCTTTTCACTTATCCCACGCTGATGGCTGCCGACATCCTGCAACACCGCGCCAAATGGGTGCCTGTAGGCAAGGACCAGGAACAAAACATGGAAATGGCCCGCAAGTGCGCTCGTCGTTTCAACAACATCTATAAGGTGGAGTTCTTCCCCGAACCGCAGAACTATTACTTTGGTGGCGATGCCATCAAGGTGCCTGGATTGGACGGCAGTGGCAAGATGGGCAAAAGCGACGGCAACTGCATCTACCTCTTCGAGGATGAAAAAGTCATGCGCAAGAAGGTGATGCGCGCTGTTACCGACAGCGGCCCGACCGAGCCCAATAGCCCAAAGCCCGAGGTCATACAGAACCTCTTCACGATGATGAACATCGTTAGTGAACCTGAGACAGTGAAATACTTTGACGAAAAGTGGAACGACTGCTCCATCCGCTATGGCGACATGAAGAAACAACTGGCCGACGACTTGGAGAAGGCTGTTGCTCCCATCCGTGAACGTATCAAGGAGTTCTCTTCTGACGAGGAAAGATTAAACCGTATTGCCCGCATGGGTGCTGAAAAGGCACGTGAGAGCGCAGCGAAGACGCTGAATGAGGTGAGGAAGATTATCGGATTTAGACAATACTAAATAGGGTCGCTTTGCGTCATTGCGAGGAGGAACGACGAAGCAATCCAGAAAAAGAACTTATTCTCTGGATTGCTTCGTTCCTAGCAATGACGACAAGCGCGTCAAAAACAATATGGGCGACTTCATAACCTACGAAAAAATACCAGAACGCGCGGTGTTGATTGCTGTTGCCAGCAAACAACAAGGCCGCGAGCGCACGGAAGAATATCTCGATGAGCTGGCTTTCCTGCTGGAGACGGCAGGTGGCATCCCAGTGGCACGTTTCGTGCAGCCTTTGGACCGCCCCAGCAGCGTCACCTACCTCGGCTCTGGTAAACTGGAGGAAATTCACCAGTACATTAAGGCGGAGAACATTGAGATTGCCGTCATCGACGACGAACTCAGCGCGACACAGGCCCGTAACATGGAACAGGCCTTGGAATGCCGTGTGCTCGACCGCACTAGCCTTATCCTCGACATATTCGCTTCCAATGCCCATACTGCACATGCCAAGGCACAAGTTGAGCTGGCACAATACCAGTACCTTTTGCCGCGCCTGACCCGCATGTGGACCCACTTGGAGCGTCAACGGGGCGGTATCGGTATGCGCGGTCCTGGTGAGACCCAGATTGAAACCGACCGTCGCTTGATCTTGGAACGCATTGCCCTCTTGAAGCAAAAGCTGAAGGAAATCGACATGCAGAAAACCGTGCAGCGCAAAAACCGCAGTAAGTTGGTGCGTGTCGCCTTGGTGGGCTATACGAATGTCGGTAAGTCGACCATCATGAACCTGCTGAGCAAATCGGAAGTCTATACCGAGAACAAACTCTTTGCCACACTCGACACCACAGTGCGTAAAGTGGTGGTGGAGAATTTACCTTTTCTCTTGTCGGATACCGTAGGTTTTATCCGAAAGTTGCCTCATCATTTGGTTGAGTCGTTCAAGTCGACCTTGGATGAGGTGCGTGAGTCGGATATCCTCTTGCATGTGGTCGACATCTCGCATCCCGACTTCGAGGCACAGATGGAGGTGGTCAACCAGACCTTGGCAGAGCTGGGCTGTGCCGACAAGAAGACCATCGTCGTCTTCAACAAGACTGATGCCTACACTTGGGAGGAGAAAGATCCCGATGACCTGACGCCGCCCACCAAGCGCAATCTCTCCTATGAGGAACTGAAAAAGACATGGATGGCCAAGATGAACGACAATTGCATATTCATTTCGGCCAAGAATCGTGACAACTACCAGGAATTCAGAGATTTACTTTACAAGGAAATCAAAGACATGCATGCCATCAGATACCCATACGATAGTTTTTTGTATTGACCATGTACCTTGTCGACACCCATACCCATATTTATGACCATCAGTTTGATTTGGATCGAACTGCAGCTATGCAACGTGCCTTGGAAGCAGGTGTTGGGATGATGCTTTTGCCCAACGTGGATGTCTCGACCATTGCTCCCATGCTTGATTTGCACGAGCAGTATCCCGACTGCACCCAAGTGATGATGGGTCTGCAACCCGAGGAAGTCAAAGAAAACTACAAGACGGTTCTTGACAGGATGGAAAAAGAGCTGTCGCGCGGTATTTATATAGGTGTCGGAGAAGTGGGCTTGGATTTTTATTGGGATTCGTCCTATGAGCAGCAGCAGCTAGATGCTTTTGAGACCCAATTGGACTGGGCAAAACAACTTGGTTTGCCGCTTTCCATTCATTGTCGCAATGCCTTTGAAAAGATGGCAAGAATCCTAGAAAAGAAACAAGACGGTGGGTTGCGAGGTGTCATGCACTGCTTTACAGGGACTGAAGAAGAGGCAACAGTATATCTTGAATTGGGCTTCCATCTAGGTTTGGGAGGAGTGACAACCTATAAAAACTGTGGTGTGAAGGATTATCTGCCCAATTTGCCGTTGGAGCGTATCGTTCTTGAAACCGACGCTCCTTATTTATCGCCTGTGCCGTATCGTGGCAAACGCAATGAACCGGCTTTCCTGATTGCCACGGCGCAAAAAATCGCAGATATGCTAGGTGTTACATTAGAGGAAGTGGCAAATGCGACCTCACGCAACGCCCTATCATTATTTCACATAACTGAACAATTGAACAACTGAATAAAACGATGACACAAAAAGAAGAAACCTCCATTCTCGTGCTTTACACGGGCGGAACAATTGGCATGATGCAAGACCCCCAAACGGGTGCCTTGGTGCCTTTCGATTTCGACAACATATATGCCCATCTACCGGTGCTGAAGAATTTCGGCTATCAAATTGATTTCTATTCCTTTGACCCCTTGATTGACTCTTCCAACATGTCGCCTGACTTTTGGATTCGCTTGGCGACCAAGATAGGAGAGGAGTATGAACATTATGACGGGTTTGTGGTGCTGCACGGTTCCGACACGATGGCCTACACAGCCTCGGCCTTGAGTTTTATGCTTGAAAACTTGAATAAACCTGTGGTGCTGACGGGCTCCCAGCTTCCGATGGGTGTGGTGCGTACCGATGGCCGAGAGAATTTCCTTGCTGCCATTGAGATTGCCGCCGCCAAGGAGGACGACACCTCTATTGTGCCCGAGGTGTGCATTTTCTTCCAGGATCAGCTGTTGAGGGGTAACCGTGCCACCAAGATCAATGCGGAGAACTTCAATGCCTTTGCATCGACCAACTATCCCAAGTTGGCTGATGTGGGAGTGCATATCAAATACAGCCAGGATCGTATATTGAAGCCTAACTTCAAGAAGCTGAAGGTGCACACCAACCTTGACCGCAACATAGGCATTTTGAAGCTGTTCCCCGGCATTTCGGCCGACTATGTCCGCCATGCGCTTCAGACCCCTGGCCTTAAGGCCATGGTGCTTGAGACCTTTGGGTCGGGTAACGCCACAACGGCACCTTGGTTCCTAGATGCTTTGAAACAAGCCATCGACAACGGGTTGATTATCCTTAACATTACGCAATGCAAGTCGGGTTCAGTCGAGATGGGTCGCTATGAGACGAGCCTTGACATGGCCCGTATCGGAGTGGTCAGCGGTTACGACATGACCACCGAAGCAGCCGTGGCAAAACTGATGTATCTCATAGGCGAAGGGTACTCGAAAGAAAAAATCATGCAGTTTTTGCAGATTTCGATTCGCGGCGAGATGACCCTTTAATCCTATTTTTCAGCCAATTGGCATTTTCTTGAAAGAAAAAATGCAAAACATTTGGTTTTTCTAATGAAAAAATGTGTACTTTTGGCAACGATTTCCAAAGAAGAGGGGCTGTAGGGACGAGGAATGAAGCCAAGGAGAGATGTCCGAGTGGTTTAAGGAGC
>DBXU01000035.1:13148-31887 GCA_002310075.1 Bacteroidales bacterium UBA1204
TCCCGCTCTCTCCGCAGAAAAGTAATTATACTTCGAGAGAAGACAAATAGTTTCATAAAAGTAATAATCAACATCATTAAATCTCACTATGAAAAAATTAATTGCTTTCCTCATGGTTGCTGGCCTCTTCACTTTTGGCATCAGCAATCTCGTCGTTGCTCAAGAAGAGCAAGCGCAAACCGAGCAAACGGAACAAACCGTAGCTCCTGAAGAAACTCCCGCTGTGGAGACTGTCCAAGAAGAAGTTGCCCCTGCCGTCCAAGACGAGGCTGCTCCTGTCACTTTCCGCGAATCCATCAAGAAGCAATTCATCGACGGTGGTCCTGCTTTCATGGGCATCGTGTTGGTCATCCTCTTGATCGGTATGGCAATCTCCATTGAGAGAATCATTTATCTGACACTCGCTTCTGCCAATTCGGACAAGCTCCTGAAGGGCATTGAAGAAAAGATGAAGAACGGTGATGTTGAAGGCGCTAAGCAACTCTGCAAGGACACCCGCGGTCCTGTTGCCAGCATCTTCNNCAAGGCCTCATCCGTTATCAGGATGGCCAGTCACTGGACGAAATCGAGAAGTCAATCGTTTCCTACGGCTCCGTTGCTGGCGGCAAGCTCGAAAGCGGTCTGAGTTGGATCGGCCTCTGCATCAGCTTGGCTCCAATGTTCGGATTCATGGGTACCGTTATCGGTATGATCAAGGCCTTCGACGATATCGCCGCTGCTGGTGACATGAGCCCAACGGTCGTTGCCTCCGGTATGAAGGTCGCTCTGTTGACCACCGTGTTCGGTTTGATCGCTGCTATTATCCTTCAGATTTTCTTCAACTTCATCGCTTCTAAGATTGAAAGTATCGTCAACGATATGGAAAACGCTTCCATCTCGTTCATGGATATTCTCGCCAAGTACAACAACAAATAAAAAAAGGTAATCATGAACGGTAAGCTTGCAAATATCTCAAAGTGGGTATTCGGCATCCTCGCGCTGATTACGGTTCTTGTCGCTGGCTGGTTCTACCTTAAGGTAGGTTCCATCGCTCCCGACTACAAAGCCGGTAATCCTACTCCGCGTGCCGATTTGTACCTGAATTGGGGCTACATTCTGATTATCCTTGGCATCATCCTCGCAGTGATTTCAGCTATCTTCACCGGCATCGTCAAAGGTGTCAAAGGTAAGAAACTGCTGATCCTTGTCATTGCAGCCGCTGCTATCGCAGTTGTAGCCTTCCTCATGGCTAGAAACTTCTTCGGCATCCCTTATCAAGCTGGTGACCATCTCTACACCGGTAAGACTCATGGATGGGTTGAATTTGGCCTTAATTTCTTCTACATCACCCTTATTGTTGCCATTCTTTCAATCCTGTTCTCAGTATTGTATAAGGCAATCAAAAAGTAAAATCATTACACCATGGCAAGAAAAGTTCCAGAAATCAATTCGAGTTCACAGGCTGACATAGCATTCTTGCTTTTGTGTTTCTTCCTGATGACGACCTCCATGGACGTGGACTACGGTATCACCCGTCGTCTTCCCCCTCCCGTCGAACAAAACGATGAGGACGTGAAGGTCAAGGAAAGGAATGTAATGAATGTAATGATTAACAAAAACGACAGACTTTTGGTCAATGGCCGTCCCTCCGACGTTTCCATGTTGATGGAACAGGCCAAGCAGTTCATGACCCCCAGACCGAACGACCCCACCGCTCCTGAAGTCGAAACCAAGAGTTTCGATCTCGTCGGTGACGTGCTGATGTCGAAAGGCGTTATCTCACTGCAAAACGACCGTGGTACGTCGTATGCTATGTATATCAGTGTGCAGAACGAGTTGGCTCGTGCATTCAATGCACTGAAAGAAGAGATGGCATGGCAGAAATTCCATAAGCATCTCGACCAACTCACAGAAGAGCAAACCAAGGCTATCAACGAGGCGGTTCCCGTCCGCGTCAGTGAAGCTGAACCTGTTGTGTATTAATCTAATAGGAGGATATAGATATGGGTAAATTTAGAAAAGAAGGTAAAAAAGAAGTGCCACAAGTGAGCACCTCGTCATTGCCAGACATCGTTTACATGTTGATATTCTTCTTCATGATTACTACGTCAATGCGTGATGTTGAACTGAAGGTGAAAGCCGCTATGCCGAAAGCTTCCGAAATCCAGAAGCTCGAGAAAAAAGCCTTGGTGAGTAGCATCTACATCGGCCCTCCGCGTGACGCCAAACTTGGCACGGAATCCCGTATCCAACTTGACGATGCCTTCGCTCGCCCGAGCGACATCGCCGACTGGATTCTGAAAGAACGTGAAGCACGCAATGAGGCCGACCGCCCGCTCCTTACCACTGCCCTCAAGGTGCACAAGGATACTCGTATGGGTGTCGTCACCGATGTCAAGCAGGAGTTGCGTAAAGTTGGTGCCTTCCGTATCAACTATACCACCCTCAAGGGTAGCGCTTTGGAGAACTAAAACAAAACGTATGTAATAAAAAAGGCGGCAGTTTTGCCGCCTTTTTTTATTTCTTCGATTTCCGCCAACTCCATAGGATGAGCCCAATAGTGATGGCAGCGCTAGCTGCGATAATCCATGGGCTCTGCGTCTCTCCCCAATGCTCCGCGTCTTCGATGAGGCCTTTGTTGTCCAAATAGTATAAAACCACAGCACTTCCATTGTTGACAAAATGCATCAGTATGCTGGTCCAAAGCGAACCGGTGATGTAGAACATGTATCCTAGCAAAACACCTAAGAACATGCGTGGCAGGAAGCCGTAGAACTGGAAGTGGAAGAAGGAGAAGATGGCTGCCGATAGGATGATGGCGATATGCGGGTTCATCTTTCGTGTCAGCGACTGCTGCAGCACACCGCGGAAGGTCATCTCCTCACCAATGGCAGGAATCAACGCGATGATGACAAGGTTTAACAACAATCCGCCAATAGTGTTCACGTTTAACATTTTCTCGGTGGCAACTTTGGCGGTTTCCTCAAGGTTTTTAATAAGGTCCTCAAGTTTGGAAAAAGCACCTCCTAGGCTCATGCCCTCATTCCAAGTTGTCAGTGTGGCTGTGACGGGTATGGAAACAAACATGATTGCCACACCGATAAAAATAAGCCACCATGGAGGTGTAAGTTTGCGAAAACCAAGGGCTCTCATCTGATGTTCTTTGCGCGTGATAGAATAATAAACGATGGGCGGTACTACAAACATCATGATGGAACTGATGCCCTGACCGATTTTCATGCCCAAATCGCCAGCAAAGAGGAAGACTGCAGAAAGAGCTATGCCTATCAAACTGCATATCATTACGATAATAAGAAACAGGAAGACACGCATCCCTGTGGATTGTTTCAGGTTTTCGGTAAACAGATTGTCTTTCATGGTCGATTGATTTTAACTCCGTTGAATCATAGATTTGTTGCAAAGATACACTTTTTGTATTTTTGCAACGAAAAAGCTAAGGTCCCTGAGCCCTGAGCCTGTCGAAGGGTCGAAGGGCCGATATTATCTTTATGTATAAACTTGCCCATCTCGAATTCGATCATTATCCGCTCCTGTTGGCTCCGATGGAAGACGTTTCGGACCCACCGTTCCGTTACGTCTGTAAGCTCTTTGGCGCCGATGTGGTATATTCAGAGTTCATCTCTGCTGATGGTCTCATCCGCGACTCGGTGAAGAGCATCAAGAAGTTGGACTTCGAGGAGATGGAGCGCCCCGTGGGTATACAGATCTTCGGCAATGCCGTCGATCCTATGGTGGAGGCGGCACGTTATGCTGAGACTGCCCACCCCGACATCATCGACATCAACTTCGGCTGTCCTGTGAAGAAAGTGGCCTCGAAAGGCGCTGGCTCAGGCATCATGAACGACATTCCTAAAATGGTAGCCATCACTAAGGCTGTGGTGGAAGCGGTGAAAACACCGGTGACGGTGAAGACACGTCTCGGTTACGACGACCAGCACCGCGAGATCGTCGACATCGCTGAGCGACTACAGGATGTGGGCATCGCCGCCCTGACGATTCACGGTCGCCTACGTACCACTAAATATAGTGAACCCGCTGACTGGACTTTAATAGGCGCGGTGAAGAACAATCCCCGCATGCACATCCCCATCATCGGCAACGGTGACGTGGTGGATGGCCCCTCGGCGAAATACTACAAGGACACCTATGGCGTGGATGGCCTGATGATCGGTCGTGCCACCTATGGCAATCCGTGGATTTTCGATCAGATAAGGCATTATTTGGAGACGGGGGAGGAGTTGCCCTTGCCCAACGTGCAGGAACGCGTGCGTGTAAGCAAGATTCAATTGCAACGCTCTGTGGAGTGGAAAGGCGAGCATATCGCCCTACTGGAAATTCGCAAGCACTGGTCGGCCTACTTCAAGGGCCTGCCCAACTTTAAGCCGTTCAAGATGCGGTTGATGGAGACGTTATCTGTCGATGAGACTTATGCCATCTTGGACGAAATCAATCGGCAATACCCTCTTTAAGCACTCCATTCTCAAATAAATTCCTCACTAACTCATCGCGCCCAATATGATAAGTGCGGATGCCCAACGACTTCGCTACATTGATATTGACAGCCGTGTCATCGATGAATAAGGTCTCTTCGGGTAGCAAGTGCTCGTGGTCAAGAATCAGCTCGAAGAAGCGTGGGTCAGGTTTTTCCAAATGTTCGGCAAATGAGAAATAGGATTTGTTGAACAGCTCGTCGAATTCATTGTAGCCAAAGCGCAGTTGTAGATCTCTGACGTACAAGTCGTAATGGATTTCATTTGAGTTGCTCATCAAAAATACCTTGTAATGCTTCTTTATCTTCTCAATGGCTTCGATGCGTTCACGAGGAATGTCAAGGAGCATGGCGTTCCAAATCGAGTCGAATTTTTGGTCTGTCATTTTCTCGAGTCCGAGGAGGGCTTTGGTCTTCTTACGGAAGGTGGGGGCAGTGTAGATACCAGTGTCGAATTTGCTCATGATTTCAAAAAACTCCTTTGACTGGGCTAGTTCGGTAGTGTTGATGCCCAATTTTTCGAGTTCTTGGTACACAATATTCTCATCGATGTCAAGGATAACACCGCCAAGGTCGAAGATGATGTTCTTGATTTTTGCGCTCATTTTTGAGAAAATTTCAGTCTATTTCGTTGCAAAATTGTAAATTTGCAGCGCAAAAAGCAAGAAAAAAGGCGTATTTGTTTGCTTTATTCAAGCTGTTTTGCGGTCCCATAGCGCAGTTGGTTAGAGCAACTGACTCATAATCAGTAGGTCCTAGGTTCAAGCCCTAGTGGGACCACGGCCATAAAGCAGGGTGAAGGCTCTGCTTTTTTTGTATCTTTGCAGACAATAATACGATTATCATGGAACAAGAAACTACCACCAATGTCTTGACCAATTTGGATGAACTCGGCGAATTCGGCCTTATCGACCAACTGACGCAGGATTTTCCCTTACGTAACGCCTCCTCGCTGAAAGGCGTCGGCGATGATGCCGCCGTCATCAACCATGAAGGCTACCGCACGCTCGTCTCGGTCGACATGCTTATCGAAGGTATCCATTTCGACATGACCTACTGCCCCTTGAAACACTTGGGCTACAAGGCCGCCGTCAGTAATTTTTCCGACATCTATGCCATGAATGGTACGCCCACGCAAATCGTGGTTGGCCTAGGCGTTTCGAGCCGTTATTCTGCCGAGGCACTGGACGAGCTTTATGCCGGCATCCGCCTCGCCTGCGAGCGTTACCATGTCGACATGGTGGGTGGCGACACGACAAGCAGCAAGACTGGCTTGGTCATCTCTATCACCGTCATCGGCATGGCCAAGGAGGAGGATATCGTCTATCGCAGCGGCGCCAAGAAGAACGACCTGCTTTGCGTGAGCGGCGACCTGGGTGGTGCCTACATCGGCCTGCTTATCCTAGAGCGTGAGAAGGTGGAGTTCCTTTCCAATCCCAATATGCAGCCTCAACTGGGAGGCATGGAGTATGTGCTGGAACGTCAGCTGAAGCCCGAAGCCCGCAAGGATATCGTGGAGCAACTGAAGACCTTAGGCGTCAAACCTACCTCGATGATCGATATTTCTGACGGCTTGGCATCCGAAATCTTGCATTTGTGCAAAGAATCAGGCGTGGGCTGTCAGCTTTATGAAGAGAAGATCCCGATTGACCCGACCACCGACAAGATGGCCAAGGAGTTCCAAATTGTGCCTTCGGTGGCAGCGCTGAGTGGTGGCGAGGATTATGAGTTGCTCTTCACCATCGATCAGAAAGATTATGAGAAGATAAAGACGATTTCGACGGACGTAACGGTCATCGGCTATATGACCGGTGACAAGGGCGTGGCCGAGATGATTACCCCCGACAACCACGTCATCCCTATCAAAGCCCAAGGCTGGGATCATATGAAGAAGCATGAATGACATGCCCGAAATAGTGAAACAAAAGCTCGCCGCGCTGCCCAACAAGCCCGGTGTGTATCGCTATTTCGACAAAAATGGCACGCTCATCTACGTCGGAAAGGCCAAGAACCTGAAACGCCGCGTCAGCAGTTATTTCAATAAGGAGCAATTCGGCAAGACGCGCGTCTTGGTGAGCAAGATCGCTGACCTTGAATACAGCATCGTCGACTCGGAGTCGGAGGCGCTGCTGCTTGAAAACACAATGATCAAGCAGTACAAGCCGCGCTACAACATCATGCTCAAGGACGACAAGACCTATCCTTGGATTTGTATTAAGAAAGAAGCCTTCCCGCGCGTCTTCCTCACCCGTCGCAAAGTAAACGATGGGTCGGAGTATTTCGGTCCTTATCCCTCGGTGCGCACAGCGCATATTCTGTTGGATTTGCTTAGTCAGGTCTATAAGGTGCGTTCCTGCCGTACACCGCTAACTGAAGCAGGAGTCGAGAAGGGCAAGTACAAGGTCTGTCTCGACTACCACATCCATAAGTGTAACGGCCCTTGTGAAGGCCTGATTTCGAAGGAGGACTACAACGCCATGATTGCCGAGATCCGTGAAGTTATCAAGGGCAATCTGGGAGGGGTGCTTCGAGGACTGAAATCGGCAATGATGGACCATGCGTCGCGTATGGAGTTTGAGGAGGCACAACTCATCAAGGAGAAATATGACCTCTTGGAGGAATACCGTAGCCGCTCGACGGTGGTCAGCGCGACGATTCACGACGTGGAGGTGTTCTCCTATGTCGACGACGAAGAAACGTTCTATGTGAACTACATGAAGGTGAAGGATGGTGCCGTGGTGCAGTCGCATTCCTTCGAGATGAAACGCAAGTTGGAAGAGAGTCCTGAAGAGCTGCTGTTGCTTGCTGTTACCGATCTTCGCCAGCAGTTTGGCGATCATGCTCCTGAAATCATCGTGCCGATGAAACTGGACTACGACATTGAAGAGGTGGAGGTGAGTGTCCCCCAACGTGGTGACAAGTTGAAGCTACTCGAGCTCTCCCGTCGTAATGCCATGCAATACAGGATTGATTTGGAAAAGCAACGCTCTTTGGTTGATCCCGAGCGACATCAGAAACGGGTGCTGAACAGCCTCAAAGAAGCTTTGCAACTGGATGAGATTCCCGATGTCATCGAGTGTTTCGATAACTCCAATTTCCAAGGCGATTATGCTGTGGCGGGCATGGTGCAGTTTGTGAACGGAAAGCCTAACAAAGCGGGCTATCGCCATTTCAACATCAAGACGGTGGTGGGCCCTGACGACTATGCCTCGATGAAAGAAGTGGTGCGTCGCCGTTATAGCCGTTTAATTGAAGAAGGCAAGCCTTTGCCTAACCTTATCATCACCGATGGCGGCAAGGGCCAGATGGAGGTGGTGAGGCAGGTTGTGGAAGACGAACTCCATGTCGACATCCCCATTGCAGGTCTGGCCAAGGATGACCGTCATCGCACCAACGAGTTGCTGTTTGGTTTTCCGCCTCGTGTGGTCGGTCTGAAACCTAATTCGGAGGTGTTTCGCTTGTTGGCACATATTCAGGATGAGGTGCATCGTTTTGCCATCACTTTCCATCGCAAGAAATTCGAAAAAGGCTTCATGCACTCTGAGTTGGCAGAAATAAAAGGGATTGGGAAGAAGACGGCAGAGAAGCTTCTTGTGGAGTTGAAATCAGTGAAAGCCATCAAGGAAGCTTCCATGGAGCAACTCGCTGGAGCCATCGGTCCCGCCAAAGCGGCGGTTGTGTTCAAGCATTTTCACCAATAAAAAAATCCGACGCATCGCGCCGGATTTTTTTTGTCTCTCATGTCTCTAGACTTTACTGAAGTCTGAACATAACGGGAATCTGATAAGAAACACGCACGGCTTTACCACGTTGTTTGCCGGGTTTCCACTTGGGCATGTTCTTGATCACGCGCATGGCTTCCTCGTCGCAGCCGCCTCCGATACCACGGAGCAGCTTGACGTTGGAAACGCTGCCGTCAGGTTCAACAACGAAGCCGACGAACACACGGCCCTGGATGCCGCTTTCACGGGCAATCTGAGGATACTTGATGTTCTTGCCGACATATTCCATCAGTTTCTGTTCGCCACCGGGGAAGGCAGGCATCTCTTCCACGATTTGGAAGATTTCCTGTTCCACCACTTCTTCTTCCTCGATTTCAGGAGCAACATACTCTTCGACGACCTCGTTTTGCTCGATTTCAGCGTTGATGTTGATGTCCTCAACCTCTACGTCGTCTTGCACGATTTCAAGTTGTGTGGTTTGTTTGGGCATCTCCATTGGCTGAGGCTTGGGCTCGTCTTGTTTCGTGATTTCGACCATTTCCTCGTCCACTGCAATCTCTCTGCTGAGCAGGCTGGTGTCGATTTCGCGTTTGTCATAACTCTTAAACTCGAAGACCATCCATGCGAGGAGCAAGCTGATGATCAGACCTATCTGCGTGAACAACAATTTCTTGTTCTCCAGATTTGCCTTAGGTGATTTTTTTTCTTCCATGACAATATGTTTTTAAATTCTTACTTTCGTTTTTACGATGCGAAAGTACTAATTATTTGTTTATAAAACGTGCTAAAATTGAATTTTATTTTTTTTTCTTGAAAAAAAGTGAAAAAACAACAGGCCGAGGGAAGCTCCGATGGCGTCGGCTAGGAAGTCGTACCAGCTTCCCGTACGTTTGATAAACACGGTTTCTTGGAGGATTTCGGTGAGCGCTCCATAGGCGATGCTGATAAGAATTGTGATGAAGAGGGCCCTTTTCCTATAGGTCTTTCCCTTTGAGAAGTAGTTTTCGCGATATCCCCAAAGACATAGGAATGCGAAGGCAAAATACATGAGAGCGTGTGCCACCTTGTCAAGGCCAAGAGAGGTGTTGACATGGGGCAAATAAGAACCCGGGAAACCAGACAGAATCATGATAACGATTCCGCAAAGGATTCCCGGGTAACTATTTCTGGTTAGTTTTTCCAATACCGAGGATTAGCCGATTTTCGCTTCGTAGGCAGCGGCATCCATGAGGCCGTCGAGTTCGGCGACATCGTTCACTTTGATCTTGATGATCCAAGCTTCTCCGTAAGGATCGGTGTTGACGAGTTTGGCGTTCTCTTCGTCGGCGAGGGTCTCGTTGACTTCGAGGATTTCACCAGCGACGGGCATAAGCAATTCGGCGGTGGTCTTTACAGCTTCGATGGCGCCAAATTCTTCTTGGGCGTCAAGGGTCTCACCGACGAGGTCGGGGTCGACATCAACGAAAGTAATGTCGCCGAGTTCATGTTGTGCGTAATCAGTAATGCCGACGTATGCGGTCTCACCTTCGAGGCGGATCCATTCGTCGTCGTTCGTGTACTTTAAATTTGTTGGAATATTCATTTTCGTTATGTGTTGTTGTTTGTTAATAGGCTGCGAAATTACATATTTTAAGCGCTACTTCGACATTTTTATGAAAATTTTATTGTGCCAGGCTGAATCTTATGGTCACACCGGCAAAGGTAGTTGAGTTTTTGAATGTGTTGGCCACAAACGGGTTCGTCATGTCGTGCTTGATAAAGGCTTGAGCACTCAGCCGTTGGCTGAAGGTGTAGTCGGCGGTGACATAGATGTTGATCTTGTCTTGACCGGCCGAGATCTGGTTGTTGTTCTCGTCGATACGGCGCAAAATGGTTTTGTCGCGTTTGAATCCCAAGTCGAATTTGAGGATTAGATCGTTCTTGATGGTCTGGTTCTTGCCTCCTGTCAGCGAAGCCACCACAAAGGAAAGGTCCTTGATGCGGTAGCCTGCTCCGATAACGATTTCGCGCCCGCTGACCTCTGTCAATTGGTTGTTGGCAAAGCTTAAGGTCAAAGTTCTCGATTTCTTGAACTGCAGGTTAGCGGTCATGGAGTTTTGGAATCCGAGGTCGACACCAATCAAAGGAGCAAATTGTTCGGTGATGACCATCTGGGCGATGTCATATTTCGGGATGATTAGGTCGGAATTCTCGTAGGTCTGGATCGTGTTGTTCGGGTCGTAATAGACGTTGCTAGCCCAAGAGCTGATAGCATAGTTGGATTTGTAGGAATGGGTCAGACTAACCGTCTTGAAGATGCTAGCAATGGCTGGTATGGTCGATAGTCCGTTGAAGGTGACGTTCCAGTTGGGCAACGGGAATCTCGGGAATGGATTGAGAGTAATCTTGTTGGGATCTTTACCTGTGTAGGCGGCGATGAATGAATACATCAGCACGTCCATAGAGGATGAGCCATAGCCTACTGGGAAGTAATCGCCAGCGATACTATCGAATTTGTATTGGTTGACGTTTTCAATCCATTGTGGGTTGTCGCGCGCAATGCGTTCGGCAATGATCTTACGATAATTCAGCAAATTGTCGAATAGGGAGGAATGTGTCGAGTCGCTGGTGACGAATGAAGTTCCCCACATCAGGTAACTTGTGCTGAAATTGCCGTTGTTGGTGGGGGTGAAGACTTCGAAATCGTTGAGTGCTTCGTTATAGCGGAAATAATGCTGTGCATTCTCGCTCATGGTGCGGTTACCAGTGATGTCGATCTTTAAACCCATCAAAGGCTCTGCGTTGACGCGATAGTTCATGGTTTCGGTCTTGCGTCTTCTATAGGGGTCGCTTAAGATGGAATCCATGGTGAGCCAACGCATATCGTCGTCACCGACGCTGTGGATGACGGCTTTATGGAAGATGTCGGCATCTTCGCCAAAGCTGCTACCCAATACGAAACCTAGGCCTGGTGACCAGCCGTTGCTATTCATGCCCAGGTAGGAAGGCTTAGGCATGAAGCCTGGCAACGTTTGTCCGTTGGTCAACGAATAAGTTCCCGAAACTTTCTTCACCAGGGTGAGGATGCGAAGACCATTGTCAAGGAACACCTTGCCCACGTTGACGCCTTTGGTCTTGGTGGAGTCGGCGGTGGCTTCTTGTCCTTTATCTTTGCCAGTCTTACCCCCCTTTCCTTTGGAGTCGTTACGTCTTTGTGGTGTGTTGAGTTGCTTTAGGTACGGTACCTTGTTGTATAGTTTTGTGAAGTCAAGGGTGGCATTGCCCTGGAGGCTGTTTGAATTTTCAATCTCGTTGCCGAGGCGGGGCTGGATGGATTGCGCCGAGGCGGTCCAGAAATAGGATCCTTGGTAGTTGGCGCTAGTGGTAATCCAGTTAAAGATCGGGATCTTGTTGATGGGCAGAGTGTAGGTGGCCGAAACGTTTTGTTGGAATCTCGACATGGAACCGAGATGTCTCAGTTCATTCTTGATGGTGTCGCGGTTTTTCTGCCATCTTTCAGGATCAACGCTCTTGTCGACATAGCCGGCAGGCTCGTAGATGTATGCTTGTGCTTGCGCTGAATAGTCAAGTGACAAGCCTTTTGTGAGGTCGTAACGCACTTGGTAGTTGCGGTTCCAGTCCCATTGTTTCGAGTAGGTTGGCATGATATTGACGATGCCGCCTGTCTTGTTTCTCATCTCCCGTTGCGAGAAGTAACGATACATCTCCGTGTTGAAAGTGATACTCTTAGGCAGGTAATAGAAATTGATGTCCTTGATGATTTGAAGGGCGGGTTTGGAAGCCCATTTGGCTTTTCCGAAAGGCGTTACGTTTTTCGGGTTACCTGCATAGTTGTATCCCAATCCTCCACGGTAGGTCTTGACCATGTAATACTTGATGTCGGTATTCTCTTGGAAGGTCTCGTTGTAGGAGAAGGACAGGTTGAAGTTTTCAATGTCATAGATATGCACCTTGGGCATGTTGGCACGACCTCTGATGCCGCTATTGGGGTCTCTGGGGTTTGATTTGCCCTTGTCGCCATCACTAGGATCATCGCCTCTGTTTCTTTTGTTAACTCGTTCCTTGCGCACATTCATGAAGTTGATGTTCTTATGACGTGTGAAGTCGTGGATGGAGGAAGTGAGGGCATCTTTCTCTTCTTGCGTGCTTAGGGCATCCAAGGCATCCTTCATCTTGATGTCGGGGTCGTATGGGTTGTAGAGCGGGGTGATTCTATTCTCGCCATAGTCGATATGCATCGGGATCTTGAGGCCGGTATTCTCGAAGAACTTGCCGAGCTCAAGGTCGGTGGAGACGGCAAAGGCGGAGTTGGCTTCAAACTCATTGCTGATGATGTCGCTGTCGAGGGCACCGAAACCGGCTGAGCTATAGGAGCCCGTGACCGACATCCTACCTAAATCAGCCAAAGTGGCTTCCAAACGGCCTGTCGCGGCAATGCCACCGTTGCTGTTGAGGTCGGTGAGACGCAGTTCGTTGACCCAGATAACGGCACTCTTTGGCTGTCCGTCGTCTTCAGAGGCCAGATTCTGCCGTTTGGGGTTACGCACACCAATCATCATGGCTTCCACGTCGCTAATGCTCGGGTTACCGATCACCTTGATGGTATGATAGTAGTCCCTATTGTCTATAGTACCTTTCTTGACCTTCTCAGAATAGATGTAATTGGTCCTAACACTGCTGTTGGGTTGGTTCATGGCCTCGTTTCGGTGCGACTTCACTTCAACAAGGTCCTCTAACTTGATTTCGAAGTTGTTGATTTCAGGCCAGATGGCGTCCTTGTTGGTGTAGGAGGTCTGCCATGGCGTGACTTTCAATGGAATCTCGTATTCATAGTAGTTCTCCGTAAAATCGGTGCCTAGACGCAAAAACACGGTGAGATCTTGGTCTTGAAGTTGGTATTCGTCGTTGGCGGCTTCGGCGTGGACAAACATCTTTAGGTATTTGTACTGGCGGAAGTCAAAGTCTGTGGTCTTGTAGATGGCACGTCCATCCCCGTCAACGAGGTTGTGCACCGTCATCTGCAAGGATTGCTCGTTGATTCTCGTGATAGCCGTGGTGCCGATTACCTTTTCCTGCTGGATGCCAGGAGGAATGACATAGGGCACAGGCGCGCGGCGGCTGTTTTCGTCGATGCTGACGGCTGAGATGTCGAAGGTGGTTTCGTTGTTGGCATCATCAGGTTGGTATTCGCCGGGTGCTTGGATGCTTTGCGAGTAGGTTCTCCATTCGCCTTTCACCAAATCGAGGGTGGCAAAACGAAGTACGACAGGGCGTTTGAATTCGTTGACAAACATTCTCATGAAGCGGATGGAGGAGAAGTCGTCGATGTGGCCGATGACTTTGTCAGGCTGCTTGATGGGAATTCTGAACTGATACCAAGTGGCGCCACCAATTTGTCCATTGGGTAAAGCGACATTCGTGGAATGGAGGATGTCTGCGATATGGTTCTTGCCAACCACCATCTGGTTCGGATCCAAGTCGATGACATATTGGTAATAACGTTCCGATTCGTTCAAGGTATTGTCGTTGTTGATATCCTCGACGTTCGGCAGTGTCGAGTTGCTGGTGGAATAGGCTTCGGTTCTTTGGACCTCTGAAGGGGAGTTGCCTTCCTGGCCGTTATAGTTCTTGTAACGTTCCAAGACACTGGAGTGTATCTCGTCCCTATCCCATTCCGAAGACCTGAAATGGTGGTAGTTGTCGCCCGATGGGTCATCGTATGCATTGGCATAAGCTTGTGAACTTTCTCCCAAATAGTCTCTCACGACGTTGAGATAAGTCTCTTGGAAGAAAGTGCGCTCATCGACATCGCGCAAACCATCGAAGCCGACGTCTTGGTATTGGCGTGCATCGGCTTCGTTGCTGAAGGTGCCTACAATGTCTTGAAGGGTAGGTACACGTCCCCAGATGGTCGTGTCGACATTGATGACGTTTTCGGATGTGGGCAGACCGTTTTCGTAGAATTTGCGGCCGTCACGCAAGACGTCTTCAGAGATGTCGCCCAAGTTGATGTATAGCTTACCTGGGTTGTTGGCGTATTCTTCGTCCATGAAGGGATCCATGAGCCAGAACTCGATGTATTCGATGTTGGTGGCTTCGAAGTCGGTGGTTTCCATCTTGCGCATGATACCCGCCCAACGGCTTTCAGGGTTGTTGAGTTTGCCTTGCGCATTGATACCTGCGGAATACTGCGATGGCTGTACGTCATAGTTATAGGGTCCACGTTCTTCTGGATAGTATGCTAGGTTGAGTACCGACACGTTGGTAGGGGTGCCTGCGGCGATGTCTTTGGTGGGGAAGATTTCGGTTTCGAGCACCTGCCTGACGCTGTTCTTTGAAAGCTCATCAGGGGTGACGTTGGCGGGACGCATATTGGCATAACGGTCATAGAACACGGCGTTGTCGATGGTGTACCACGACAGCTTGGCTCTGTTCTTTCCATATGCCAACCCAGTGCCGGCGGCGGCTTCGGGGAAGAGGTCGCGCTGGTTTTGAGGCGTGCTGGCCATGACCCACATGGTAGGAAGCCTCAGGTCGATTGTCGATTTGGCACCTTCAAAGTCATCGATATAAGAGGTTCCTCTCTCGCTAGCTGATCTGGAAAGACCTGGGATGAAGCGGGCAAACTCACCGTCGACATTGATACGTGAGGGAGTCCTAGTGCTGATGCCAGGCAGCTTGTCGATGAGGCTGGTGAGCCATCTCGCTTCGGTGTGGTAGCTGATGTCGGCGCCATAGATGGTGTTCGCGATGGCTTCTTCTCCGTAGTTGATTTTTTGGGTATATGATTTCTCGCCAAGATACAAAACCGTTCCTCCCAAACGGAAATCGCGGTCGATTTCATGTTCGATTCGGGTTCCGAGGAAGGTTTTCTTCAAGGCGCTGAAGCCTGAGTTGGCTTCCAAGGAGATGTTGATGGGCGTGCCAGAGTTGAGGATGCCTTCGTTGATGATGGTCACACGGCCTAAAGTGTAGTCAACTGTATAGTCGACGTTTTCAACCAATTGTGCGCCGCCAGCCGTGACTGTCACAGAACCTTGAGCCACATTCATGGCGTTCAAGCTGATCTCACTTCCTGATTGTGAAGAATAATAACCTTTCAACGTGAACTTGTTCTTCTCTGAGAACTGTTCGGCAGAGGTTTTCGTCATCGTGTACAATGAATCGTAAGCGTATTTGTTGGCCAGCGATGATTCTTCGGGGAAGATTTTGGTGCGGATATGTTTGCCGAAAGGCTCCAACACTGGGAAGAAGATGCGCCCGTTAGAGGCGTTGATAGTACCACCTTGTGTGGCCGCGTTGTTGATGAAATCGAATACGCCATCACCGCCAGGGATGGGGTTGTTTTGTTGTGTCAAATTATCGAGTCCCATCAAGTGCAGCAGCGGCACACCCTTTACAGAGCCCTCGGTGAAGTAGCCTATCGGGGTGCTATTCGAGTTGCCGTTGTAGAAGATGTTGAGCATGAAGTCCGACGAGCTGATCTGGTAGGCTCTGATGTTATAGACGTTCTTCATCATCAGGTTCCAGATGGGCATCTTGGTGTTGACAGTGGTACCTCTCAAAAGTTTGGCGACCAAAACGTTTGGCGTGTTGATGCCTTGGTCAGAGAATTCACCTACTTGGTAGACTTCATCAGAACCAACGATGGTGTATTGATAAGCGACGGCCAGGGTTTGGTTGGAGTTGAGGGTGACGTTCAGTGAGATGAAACCCAACTTTGAGTTGAGTGTGAATTCTGTATTGCTCAAGCGACGGGCGTTTTCGATTTTTTCGAAGTCACGGCCCGACACCATGTAGCCTGACCTGCCGATGCGCATGGGGTCGTTCGACATGTAATTGGTGACCATACTGATGTTGCGGATCTGTGTGGTGTCCATGCGTGAAACCAAATTGTTGGCTGCATTGCGGGGATATACCTTTGTGCCGTTGGTAGGGGTGATTTCGTTGTTGTAGATCCAATCGCGCTTTCCTTCGCCTAAGTCTGTGAGCGCAAGTATGTTACGGGTATTCTGCGTGGACGAGTTGGTGTTGGTGATCCACACTTCTATCTTCGTAATGTTGACGCTCGATGTGACGGTGGGCAATGTTGACAGGGCCTCTTCATAGTGATCTCTGAAATATTGGCTGAGGAAGAAGTGCCTGTTCTCTTCGTAATCAAGGCAACTGAGCTCGAACTCGTTAGTCTGGGCTCCTCCTTGCACGGTGATGTTTTGCGATTCACTCTCCTGATAGGAGACGATGGAAGAAATGGTGGTCTTGCCGAATCTGAGTTTCGACTTGATACCGAAAAGTTGTTGTGTTCCGGTGATAAGGGTGCTGTTAAGAGGGAAGCTGACGTTACCTGCCTCAAGCAATTGGATTATTTCATCTTCTTTACCGTCATATTTAAGAGCCAACTTGTCTTGGTAATTGAAAGTGGCTTTGGTGTTCTTGTTGATGTTGAAATTGATTTTATCGCCAATCTTAGCCATGACGTTCAGCTGAATGTCTTCGTCGAAATCGAAATTGTATTGGTTTTGCTGACGTTCACTCATGGATGGGTCACCACGATAAGTATGCTTGAAACCGAAGGTGAGGTCGACG
Organism: Bacteroidales bacterium UBA1204; assembly: GCA_002310075.1. Next base: position 29,946 of record DBXU01000035.1, read on the forward strand.
GAACCTTGTGGGCGGATGTCAACGGTGTTGGAGCCGAAGATCATATCGAAGGCTTTGCCGCCGATATAGATGGGCGGGATGATGGAGGTGCCGTTGGTTGTCGAACGTGAGTTTTGGCTGCGCCGGTCTTTCCAATAATCGAGAATGCCTTTTTTGCTTTGATACTCCAAATACTCGCTTTGGGTCATTGTGGTCGGCGTGTCATAATAGAAGTCGCCAATGCGTCTTTTGAAGGTGTATTGTTGGGTGACGGGGTCGTAGATGATTTCAGTGGAGAAATTGGACGGGTCGCTGAGATAGAGAGGCGACTGGTTGTAGAGGTCTTCCATGGGATTGCCTCTACTGATGGGTATGGGATATATGATGGAGTCGGGTTCGACGGGATAGTCCATGGAATATGGGCAGGGGTAGGGGAGCGTCGCTTTCGCGTCAATACTAGCGAGGAGCAGGACGAAGATAACCGATGCCAATGCGAGGATGCTATGTCGTTTCATTCTTTTTCTCAAATGATTGGAGGTTTACATTATTTTAAGCGCTTCTTTGATAAGGGTTTCGACGGTGGCGTCAGGCATCTGTTTCAGCAGACGGTCGAGAGCCTTGTCGACGGCCGATTTGCTGAAGCCCAATATCGTCAATGCTGATAACGCTTCAGTTTTGATTGTATTGTTTGGAACGGCGAAAATTTCGGTCGCAAAATCATTTTTCTTCAGTTTGTCTTTTAGGTCGATGACGATGCGTTGTGCCGTTTTTGCACCGATGCCTTTCACGCCTTGTATTGTTTTTACGTCATCATTGGCGATGGCGCTGCTCAACTCATTGACGGTCAGTGAGCTAAGGATAAGTCTTGCCGTGTTGCATCCCACGCCAGAAACGGAGATGAGCAACTCGAATAGATCGCGTTCCTTATCGGAATAGAACCCGAAGAGGTTGTGGGCATCTTCCAGGATTTGTTCGTGGAGATACAACTTGACTTCATCCTTCTCGCCTATGGCAGTGAAGGTGTTGAGCGTGATGTTGATGAAATAACCGATGCCATGATTGTCGAGAATGACGTACGTGGGTGACTTTTCGGCTATTTTGCCAGCGATGAAGGCATACATTTGCGTGCAGTTATGTTTAAACTGCAAAAATACAAAAAATAAGGATAAAGGACGGAAATAAACAAAAAAAAGAGGGCTAAGTCAGCCCTCTTTTTCATTTGGTTTAGTTTCTGAAATTACTCGGCGGGAGTCTCAGCAGGAGCTTCTTCGTGGTTGCAGCACTTCTTTTCGCCACCGCAGTTTTCGAGACGCTTCATAATGAGGTCCTTCTGTTCGTCAACAGTCATGTTGGCGAAGTTTTCCCAAGCGGCTTTCATCTCAGCGCATTTGGCTTCGCATTCAGCCTTCTGTTCTTCGGTCATTTCGGCCATTTCCTTGCAGACTTCTTCACCAGCAGCCTTCATTTCTTCCATCTTAGCGTCCATTTCAGCGAAGACGGCAGCAGCCTTCTGGTTGAGTTCAGCCTTCATGGCGTCGTCCATTTCGTCCCACTTGGCATACTCTGATTTCAGAGCTTCCATGGGGCATTCTTGCTTTTCCTCAACAACTTCAGTTGCAGGGGTTTCAGGTTCAACAGCTTCCTCTTGCTTAGGAGTGTTGTTGCAGGCCACCATGAACAGGCAGGCCATTCCGAGTGTAAGAACTAATTTCTTCATTTTTAGTTGATTTGATAATGAATGTTGTATGTTTTTTCAAATTTTGAGCGTGCAAAAATACAAATTATTTCAATAGTACTACAAAAAATGCTTTTTTTTACAAAAAAATCTTTTTTATAATAAGGTTGTTTGTTTAAGTTATATTGCCTAATTTTGCGGCCAAATTTTAAATACGGAACAAACACAATATTCATTACTAAATAATTTATTAACAATGGCAGAAAAGAAATTTTTGACATGCGATGG
>DBXU01000035.1:31933-32157 GCA_002310075.1 Bacteroidales bacterium UBA1204
CCTATCACTCCGTCGTCGCCGATGGCAGAGTATATCGATGAATGGGCCGCTAAAGGACAGAAGAACATCTTTGGCGAGACCGTCAAGGTGGTTGAAATGCAATCCGAAGCCGGTGCCGCTGGTGCCGTCCACGGCTCGTTGCAGGCTGGTGCCCTCACCACTACTTACACCGCCTCGCAAGGTCTGTTGCTGATGATTCCCAATATGTACAAGATCGCCGGTGA
>DBXU01000128.1:0-5938 GCA_002310075.1 Bacteroidales bacterium UBA1204
TATGGTTACTTCAACATCCTTCACGAATTCAATGGTAGCGGTTCCACCTGGGCCATGCAGGCTTATTTGAATGCAACCAATGACGGTAACAACTCAACAAACTACTCTGTGGGCCATGGTACCGTTCACGCTGGTGCTAACGGCAACGCAGACATCCCCGCAGTTGTCAACGAGTGGATGTTCTTCCGCATCCATGTAGATTGCGACGCTGACCAAGCTGAATTGTTCTATCGTTCAGAAACTACCCACCCCGAAGAAACGTCAATCGTTGCTTGGCAATGGAGCTTGGACAGCTTCGGTGAGAATGTCGTAGGCCGTAAGATGGACGCCATGGACTTCTTTGCTCCTCATACCACACTGGGTTGCTACTATCTCGACAACTTCAGATACACCAGAATTGGTCAGGAAACTGCCGCTTCTCTGGAATTCGACACTGAAGCCATCACCAAATGGATTGCTGAAGACGATGCCACTTCCTATGACATCAACATCAGCAATGCCAACGGTACTTCCATTGGCGACTGGACCGCTTGGATCGACTTTGGCCAAAGCCAAGGCGGCACCAACGTCAACCAAATCAACTACGACCTTGATCCCGGCATGGACGATGGCTCCAACATTTCCCTAGTCGGCATCAACATTGAGGCACCGACCCTCGTTGAAGTGGGTGCCATGTTCCCAGGTGCTGCTTATGCAGGCTCTGTGATGGGCACCAAGATTGTCAGCGCCCAATACACCTTCTTTGAAGGTCAGGACAGTGGCATGGGTATTGAGCCCAACACCCCTGTTACCTTCCGCGTTTACGGACAAGGCATGAACGGTCAACCTGGTGAAGTGCTCGCCGAAAAGGTGGTTCCTTACAATCAGGTTATTGCCAATGACTGGACTATTGCCACCTTCGACACTCCCGTTGACCTGACAGGCTTCAACGTTTGGGTTACCGTAGAATTCACACAAGCTGTAAGCGGCTATCCGATGAACTTTGACGGCAGCGGCAATGCTTCTGAACATGGCGACTATTACCGTACCAATGGCGGTGGCGCTTTCAACAAGTGCTCCGATGTCTTCTCCACCAACTATGGCGACTTCCACATCCGCATGAACTGCCAAGGTGCTCCCGTCAGTGCCACTTGGGCTTCGCTGAGCAAGCCTGAAGGCACAATGCCTATCGGCGGCGAAGACATGGTTACTGTTAACCTCAACTCATTCGGCCTTGTCGATGGCGACGTGAAGACTGCCGACATCGTCTTCAAGACCAACGATCCTGAGAACGCCGAGGTTATCATCCCTCTGACCCTGAATGTCAGCACCACCAATGTTGGAGAGAACAACTCTCAGATTGCCAGCATCTATCCTAACCCCGCCACTTCGATGGTTACCCTCGAAGGCGAGAACCTGAGTAGCGTGGCTATCTACAATGTGGCCGGCCAACTCGTCCGCATCGTGAAGCTCAACAACGTGGTCAACAACATCGACATGAATGTTGAATCAGGCGTCTACTTCTTCAACGTGTACGACAACAACGGCAACAGCAACGTCCTGCGCGTTGTCATCACCAAGTAAGAATAGCTCTTACATGAAACGAAAAAACCGCTCCTTTCGGGGCGGTTTTTTTATTGTCGTATTAAAAAATCATTTTGCTTCTTTCCAATATCCCAACATCTCCTCAACATTAAGATGCTGTACACCCTTGCCTCGCTCTCGGGCTTTTTGCTCGATATAGGCGAAGCGTTCGCGAAACTTTTTGTTGGTCTTCTCCAAGGCATCATCCGGGTTTACGCCAATGTAGTTGCCGTAAGCTGCCAAGGCAAAGAGCAGGTCGCCATATTCGGCCTCAATGTTATCGGTATTGTCAGGCTTCTGGAGCTCTTCAAACAATTCTTTCTTTTCTTCCTCCACTTTCTGCCATGCCTGCTCGGCATTAGGCCAGCGGAAGCCCACACCAGAGGTCTTCTGTGCCATGCGGTAGGCTTTCAGCAACGACGGCAAGCCTTCCGGCACGCCGCCCAACACGCTGCGGTTATGCTCGCGTTCCAACTTGATCTTCTCCCAGTTCTGCTCCACCTGTTCGGCGTTCTCCACATGCTCGTTTCCAAAGATATGTGGATGGCGCACCACCATCTTGTCGCAGATGCCGTTGAGCACGTCTGCAATGTCGAAAGCGCCTTGCTCCTGCCCTATCTTGGCATAGAAGACAAGGTGTAGCATAAGGTCGCCCAATTCCTTCTTCACCTCATTGAGGTCGTCGTTGAGAATGGCTTGGCTGAGTTCATAGGTCTCTTCGATGGTAAGGTGGCGCAGGCTGTGGATGGTTTGGGTGCTATCCCAAGGACAGCCCGCCCGAACCGCATCCATAATATCCAATAAACGTTTGAAAGCTTGAAGTCTTTCGTCCATATCTTGCAATTTTGAAAGCGCAAAGGTAAGGAATAATATTGAATGTAGAGATTCCCTTCGGGAATGGAATGCCTTTTGTCGAGTAAACTGCGTCGGCTTGATGCCGTTACCTTCAGGATGCAGCATTATGTCGCCGCAAGTAGCATAAGCGGATGGTTCCATTCCCGAAGAGAATCTCTCTAATATCATAGAATTTTGTACTTTTGCAGGTTCAATGGAAAGACAAAAAAACCATATCATCCTACTCGTTTTGCTTCCTTTCTTATTAATAGGTAAGACAGTGAGCGCCCAACTCGGACAAAAGAACTACGAAGTGGAGGCTCGGATGCTTTATGGATACATGTATTTCCAAAACGACGAGTACCATTCGGCTTTAGGCCGATACAGCCGTCACACGCCAGCATATGAATTCTCGCTGCACCGCAACACCTACGGACAGCATCGTTGGGAAGTCTTGCACAACTATCCTTCCATCGGATTTACCTTTTATTATTCCGGCTTCGGTAACGACAGCATCTCCGCCGAGTTGGGCAAGGTGTTCGCCCTCTACCCTTTCATCAGGTTTCCTCTCATGCCTAGCCTCGACAGCAGGCTGACCTTCAAATTAGGCGTAGGCTTGTCGTGGCTCACCAACAAGTTTGACCCCAAGGAAAACTTCCACAACTACGCCATCGGCTCGCATCTGAACGCCGCCGTCAACCTGTCGTTTGAATACCGTCAGCGCATCATCGACCGGCTGCATTGGGTGACTTCGGTCGGCTTGACTCACTTCTCGAACGGTGCGACTAGGTCGCCCAACATGGGCATCAACATTTTCAGTGTCGCAACGGGACTGTCGTGGTATCTTGCCCCGCCCAAGGCTGCCATCGACAAAAGGTTGCGCCCGAAGAACTACCTCTTCGAGTTCGACGGCAAGCGGCATTTCGTCACCGACATCCAATACACCTTCGGCATCAAGGATTTGAGCCAACAGTATGGCACGCACCAGTATTTCTTCGTCCACAACCTTGCGGGCAACTTTATGCTGCAAATCAGCGAACGCGACCGCTTAGGCGTCGGCCTTGAGTATGTCATCGACCAAAGCGGCGAGATCATCCATCCAGGTTGGACCAATGAGTTGGGTGTCCTGCTCTCCTACGAGATGATGCTCGATCGGGTGAGTTTCATGTTCAACCTTGGCATACGCAACAATGAAGCCTTGTTGGCCAAAGCCTTCCTGTTCTACCAAAAAGTGGGTGCCCGGTATTATTTCACCGACCATCTTTTCGCCACCCTTTCATTCACCACCTACGACATCAAGGCCGACTTTATCAGCTTCGGCTTAGGATACCATTTCCAACACAAATACTATTTACCTCGTTATGCAAAGAAGCCTTTCCGTAGTCCTGTATATCCTCGCTAGCCTGCTCATCACATCCTGCAGCAAGGTGGATTCTCTGTTCAACAATGGAGAGCCCATCACTGTGCAACGTGAAGTAAACCAAGTTTTCCATTCGATTTCGATGTACAACAACGTGAACGTCAAATTGGTACATGACAATCACCCGCATTTGGAACTGACTTGTCCAGAGAACCTCATCGAAAAAGTGACTACAAGAATTGAAGACGGCATCTTGACCGTCAAAAACGAAAACGACCATAACTGGCTTCGCAGCTACGACTATAGCATCGATCTGACTATATATTACGACAGCATAAGCACCATCAATTACGCCTCTGTCGGCGACCTGTATTCCTCCGATAACGACACCATTAGAGGTTATGGCAAAAGAGAAATTGACACGACCGAAACCGGCATTCATTCCCAATGGATTCGTGGCTTTTACATTAATATCAACGAAGGCTGTGGTAAAATCGACCTAGCGGTCAAATGCAATGTCATCAAAACCGATTTCAACAATGGCACTTCAGAAGTTACGCTTAGGGGCTTGGCTGACTACACGGAGATTCTCATTAGAAGCTATGGCGTTGTTCATGCTGAAAACCTGTATTCCGATTTCGTAAGGGTAATGTCTGAATCCACCAATGATGCCTATGTTTGGTTCCGGACCAAGCTTACAGTATGGATTAAAAGCATTGGAAACATCTATTATAAGGGCAAACCATCCCATATTGAAATCAAACAGCATACTGGTGACGGCGAAATTATAAAATTGGAATAATTTAACAGTCAAATCAAAAACCACTTTTTTGGTACGATTTTTGTAATTTTTCAGGCAAGACTAACCAAATAATTCTCAAAAAGATGAAAATATTCAGAATTCTCCCAATCATTGCCTTAATGGCTTTTGCCAGCTGCTCGTCCAACCGGCACATGGCACAAGACGATGTGTATTATTCGCCTTACGGCAATAAGGCAGGGCGCATGACCACCAGCAATGGTTCCTACGTCAGCCCAAGCATCAGCAGCAACTCAACCTACGACTACCAAAGCTATTACTCCGACAGCAAAAACTATGCGAGTAATGCCGAGCCCGTCTACCAAACCACTGAGACGGTGACCGACACCAATGGTGTGGTGTATACCACCACCGAAACCTATTTCGATGCCGACTATGCAACCCGCATCAAGCGTTTCGGTACACAGGCATCCTCTTCAAGAGGCTACTATGACGACTACTACACCGGTGGAGACACATACAACATCTACGTCAACGGTTACGATCCTTTCTATTGGGACTACAGTCCTAGAATCTATGTCGGATGGGGTTGGAACTGGGGTTATTATCCCTATTGGAGATACAGATGGGGTTGGGATCCGTACTGGGGTTATTCCTATTGGGGCTATCCTTACTACTCCTCCTATTGGGGATGGGATCCCTACTGGTCCTATGGTTGGGGGTATGGATACAACCACTATTGGCATCACCATCATCATCATTATGATGGTTGGCACCACCACGGAGGACATGGTGGCAGCGGCCTTGCTGGCTATGCAGCCAGCGTCAGACGCGAAAACAACAACACCAATGGTTCCATGAGTTACCGTGTGCCCACAGAAGGACGCAACAGCTTTAGCGGCAACAGCGCTAGCGGCCGCACTTCATCAGGATCGTTGAGCAACAGCCGTCCTACCGCAACTAGCAGCATGAGCAGACCCAGTGCCAACGGTACCACTGCAAGACCCAGCAGCACTTCAAGACCTACAGCAGGCACACAAGGCCGCATCGGCGCATTGAACCGTCCCACGGCAACTTCGCGCCCGAACGCAAACACAGCCCGTCCCAGCAGCAGCACTTCGGCAAGTTCTGCCAATAGTAACAGTGGCCGTCAGACCTACACCTCGCCCAACAGCACCCGCCCCTCACGCTCCAGCTCTGAATATGTGCGCCCGCAAAGCTCNNTCCAGCTCCGAGTATGTGCGTCCGCAAAGTTCCAGCAGACCCTCATCATCGGGCAACTACAACAGAAGCTCAAGCAGCAGCTACAACCGTGGCAATTCATCGAGCGGCAACTACAACCGCAGCAACTCAAGCAGCAGTTATAACCGCAGCAGCTCGTCATCCTCGAGCCGCAGTTCAGGAAGCAGCTATAGCGGCGG
>DBXU01000128.1:5998-12745 GCA_002310075.1 Bacteroidales bacterium UBA1204
GCAGCTCAGGCGGCGGAAGAAGATAAGTTATCACACAAATTCTGAAGTCTATTTGAGAATAAAGACTACCTTTGCAGCCAATTGCAAGGTAGTCTTTTTTTATGCCATGAAGAACACATTATTAACCATATTCACATTCTTTATCCTATCCCCTATCTTTGGACAAGGCAGCGATGATGCCTGCTTGTTTTCGCAAAGCTTGTATCAAGGCACTGCCAAAGCCATGGGAATGGGTAACGCCTTGGGCGCAGTCGGCGGCGACATGACAGGCGTATGCATCAACCCTGCCGGCATGGGGCTTTATCGTAGCAATGAGTTCACCGCCACCCTCGGCCTCATGCACAACCTTAACGCATCCCGCTACTACGGCAATGCCACCCAAGCCGGAAAGTATCGGACGGAACTGCCCAACTTTGGCTATGTAAGCTCAAAACAAAGAAGCAATTACAAAGGCATCAGGTTCACCCAATTCGGGATTGGGTTCACGCGCACCAACGACTACAACATCCACACCTTTGCCAAAGGCATCAACCCAACGAGTTCCAAAATCGACAACTATCTCGCTCAGATTGACGGTTACGATCCGACCGAACTCCAAGACAATTTTGCTTACACCATTTATCCTGCTTGGAACACCTATCTGATAGACCTTTACCAAGATGAACAAGTTGAATACTACAGCAGTCCCGTTCCACAAGGTGGCATCTGGCAAAGCCAAGAAAACAGTTTCAAAGGCCGTTCAGAAGAATACACTTTCGCTTTAAGCGCCAATTACCAAGAGCGTCTTTTTATGGGTGCCAGTCTGGGCATCACCCACATCAAGCGTGAAGGCATCAAAGCTTTCGAAGAATCGGCTCTCAAAGACGAAGACATTGATTTCAACCAGTGGAATTTCACTGAAAGCATTGCCTCGACGGGATGGGGATGCAACGCTAAGCTAGGGTTTATCCTTCACGCCAACTCATGGTTCCGTCTGGGGCTCGCCTATCATACAAGAGGACTATACGCTTTCGATGAAACATGGCAAACCGAGACGGAATCAAAGATCGAGCATGTCACCTATAAAAGTTTCAGCCCTAATTCCACCTACAACTACAACTTCCGAAGCCCAAGGAAATGGATTGGCAGCATGGCGTTCGTCATCCGTCAGGCGGGACTCATCGGCTTCGACGCCGAATACACCAATTACGGTGCCGCCCGTTTCACATGCGATGACTTTGACTACAGCCACGTCAACAAAGACATTGCCGACAACTATGGCAAGACCTTCAACTTCCGTCTCGGAAGCGAATGGAACCTGGGCGCCTCCTATCTCCGTGCCGGTTTAGCCTATTATGGAAGCCCCTTTGGCCTGAAAGAAAGTTTAGGCAGCGTAAAAAAAGCCTCGTTTGGCTTTAGCTTACCCGTGAATTTTGACACCACTTTCGATTTCGCCTACGAGCTTTCCTACAGCAAGTCAAACATGGTCCTATATGATGCTGGGGTCTTAGGCATCGAGCCTGTTGTGCAACGCCAGTTCAGAAACAATGTTGCGGTAACGCTTAAGGTGAAATTCTAAAACAAAAAAAGGCAGCCTTTCAGCTGCCTTTTTTGTACTTACTCTCGCTTTATTCATTGTATTGGGCAATGATGCCTTTGTCAACGAGAATACGTCCGCAGTATTCGCAAACGATGATTTTCTTGTGGGTACAGATGTCCAATTGGTGTTGGGGCGGAATACGGTTGAAGCAACCGCCACAAGCTTCGTCGAAAATGCCAACCACCGCAAGACCATTGCGGGCGTTTTTACGGATACGTTTATAGGCAACCAAGAGGCGGTCTTCCACCAGCTTCTCGCAATCAGCCGAACGCTGTAGGAGTTGTTCCTCTTCCTTTTCGGTGCCTTCTACCAAGGAATGAAGCTCCTCTTTCTTTTCGGTCAGGACTGTATTCAGCTCAGCCAAACGGGCTTGAGCTTGTTCGATCTTGACGTTCACTTCTTCTTCCTTAGCCGTAGCTTCACGGATTCTCTTTTCCGAAAGTTGGATATCGAGGTTTTGGTACTCTATCTCCTTGGTAAGCGAGTCGTATTCGCGGTTGTTGCGAACGTTGTTTTGTTGTTCTTCATATTTCTTGACCAACGCTTCTGTTTCCTTGATTTTGATCTTGTAATTCGTCACATCGGTCTGATGTTTTTTGGCTTCTTCCTTGAAATTGGCAATACGTGTCTCAAGTCCGGCGATCTCATCCTCCATATCCTGAATCTCAAGGGGTAGATTCCCTCTGAAAGCCCTAATTTCATCAATCTTCGAGTCGACTTGTTGAAGGGTGTAGAGGGCAACCAACTTCTGTTCGACGCTCACCTCAACAGGATCTTCTGCAACGGATTCCTTGGTCGCTTCCTTAGCCACAGGTGCAGCTACCACTTCTTCTTTTTCCTTTTCAGCAGCTTTCTTAGTGGCTTTCTTGGCAGGCTTTTTAGGCTCTGCAGCTTCCTTTATATCCTCGGCGGGTGCCTCTTCAGCTTTCTTGGCCGATTTCTTGGGCTCGACAACCTCTTCGGCTTTTTTGGCAGCGGTCTTCTTCACAGTCTTCTTGACTTCCTTCTTCTCGGCGGGTTCTTCGGCCTTGGGAGTTTCCTCCACTTTCTTGGTGGACTTTTTAACGGTCTTTTTGACCTCTTTCACTTCGGCCTTCTCTTCGACTTCGGTGACTTCGGGATTCACTTTCTTTGCCATATGATTGAATTCTAATTTTTTACAAAATAATGAACTGAATTTGTTTTCGTTTCAGCCATTTCGGCTGCAAAGGTAGGAAATTTTTTTCGAATCAACTCAACTATTAATTCTTTCGTGAATTGTTCGGTTTCAAAATGACCTCCATCGACCAACAGAATATTGCCTTCGGGAATGAAAAAGTCGTGGTATTTGATGTCGGCAGTAAGATAGGCATCTGCTTTTTTACGTAGGGCATCCTGCATGAAGGGACTTCCTGAACCACCGCACAGTGCCACTTTATGGATTTTGCGACCTGTCAAGGCAGAATGCCGCAGGCAGGGCGAGGCGATGGTTTCGGCAACAAGGCCCAGAAACTCGGTTTCTCCCATCGGATTATCAAATTCGCCAATCATTCCAGCGCCACACAATTCAGGCTCATCAACAGAAGGTTGCAACAAATGTAAATTTCGCAAGCCAAGTCTTTCTGCCAGCACACGGCTCACGCCCAGATAGCTGTTATCCAAGTTAGTATGCATAGAAATCATGGATATATCATGCTTCACAGCCTTCATTACGGCACGTTCGATATAGGTTTCTGGCGTGAGATGTTTCAAGCCTCTGAAAATCAACGGATGATGGCTGATGACAAGGTCACAGTTCTTTGCGATTGCTTCATCGACAACTTCTTCAGTAATATCCAAACACACCAAGGCTTTACGGGCTTCCGCGTCGAGGTCGCCAACCTGAAGGCCAGCATTGTCGTAACTCTCCTGCCATTGCAGCGGCGCCACCTCGGTGATGCAATTCAAAATGTCATTTACGGTCATAATTTCAAAATTGAGGCTCAAAATTAGGAAATTTTGCCTAATTTTGACCCCTACAATGAGATTTTTGCTGATTCCCATATCACTTTTGTATCATATTGTGTTGACCATCAGACACAAACTATACGATTGGCACATTTTGAAAACCACCCAATTTGACAAGCCTGTGATTTGTGTGGGCAACCTTAATTTAGGCGGTACAGGAAAGACACCTCATACTGAATATTTAATCAACCTATTGAAGGACGATTACCATGTCGCAACCTTGAGTCGGGGCTATGGCAGGAAGACCAAAGGTTTCAGAATGGCGGAACCGGCAAGCACTTATGAGGACTTAGGGGATGAGCCACTGCAATACTACAAGAAACACCCTGGGATTCAAGTCGCGGTAGACAAAGACCGCGTAGAAGGTGCGCACCTGCTTTGGGAGCAGGGGGCAGATGTCATCCTTTTGGACGACGCTTTCCAGCACCGCAGCATCAAGGCGGGGTTGAGTATCCTGTTGACAGAATACCAACATCTTTATTGTGACGACTTCCTCATTCCTGCCGGCAACTTGCGCGACGTGAGGTCAGCCGCCAAACGTGCCGACATCATCGTGGTCAGCAAGTCGCCGGAATCATTGGCGACAGAAGAAAAGCAAACCATTATCAACAAACTAAAGCCTACGGAAAAACAACAAGTGTTTTTCTCTTATTTGGAATATGCACCATTGCAGCCTTTGAACGAAAAGGCTAAAACAGTGACCGTTGAAAACACAGATTCGGTCTTGGCATTCTGTGGCATCGCTGACCCCGAGCCTTTCAAAACAGCATTGGAAAAACAATACAAAACCGTTGTCATCCTGCCTTTTGCCGACCATCATGCCTACACTGACAACGACATAAAGGCCATCCTTAAATGCTTTGGGAACCTTGCAGGCGAGAAGAAAATCATCGTCACTACGGAGAAAGATGCCGCGCGATTGACAAATTCTCCTTATCTTTGTCAGTTTGACGGTGCTCCGTTATACGATTTGCCCGTCAACGTGCGTTTCCATGAAGAAGAGAAGTTTAACGAAGAAATATTGAGATATGTACGACAAAATTATCACCACTATTGAATATATCAACCTGAAGACCAAAGGCTTCAGGCCGGAAATTGGCATCGTCTTGGGTTCGGGCTTGGGTGGCTTGGCCAACGGCATCACCGTACAGCATGCCCTTCCCTATTCAGAGATACCCAATTTCCCTGTCTCCACCGTGAAAGGCCACAAGGGACAACTGCTGTTTGGCACCATCGCTGGTCGGCGTGTGGTAGCCATGCAAGGCCGTTTCCATTATTATGAGGGTTACCCGATGAGTGCCATTACCTTCCCCATCCGTGTGATGATGCAGTTAGGCATACAGTTCCTCATCCTCAGCAATGCTGCAGGCGGACTGAATCCAAGCTACAAGGTGGGCGACATCATGATCATTAACGACCAGATCCATATGATGCCCAACCCGCTCATCGGACAGCACGACGAGCGTTTCGGCGACCGCTTCCCCGACATGAGTGAGCCTTATGACAGACGTCTCATCCGTTTGGCCGACGACATCGCTCGAGAGAAAGGCATCGAGGTGCAACACGGCGTGTATTGCTCCACTTCCGGTCCGACCTACGAGACACCTGCAGAGTGCCGTTTCTTCCGCATCATCGGTGCCGACACCATCGGCATGTCGACCACCCACGAGGTCATCGTGGCACGTCAAGGCAAGCTGCCCGTCTTCGGCTTGAGCATCGTCTCCGACATGGGCAACATCTATGGAGAGGAAAAGACCGTCACCATCACCCATGAAGAAGTCATCAAGGCTGTGAACGCCGTGGAGCCGAAGCTCATCACCCTTATCACCGAACTCATCCGCCGATCCTCCGAAATCAAGTTCTGATGGCCGTCCACTTCGTCACCGATTTTCATCTGGGAATTCCTACGCTTGAGGATAGCAAGGAACGCGAGCGCAAGCTGTTGCGTTTCTTTGACATGATCCGTCCCGACTGCGAGGAGCTCTACCTGATGGGCGACCTCTTCGACTTCTGGTTCGAGTACAAGACCGTGATTCCGAGAGGCTTTGTCAGGCTACAAGGTAAGCTGGCCGAGTTCACTGATGCAGGCATCCCCGTACACATGTTCATCGGCAACCACGACCTTTGGAGTTTCGGCTACTTGCATGACGAGCTTGGTCTTGAGATGCACCGCGAGCCTGTCATCAAGACCATCAAAGGCAAGAAGTTCTATTTGGTCCATGGCGACGGTCAAGGCCCTGGCGACAATGGCTACAAGTTTTTGAAAAAGGTGTTTGAATGCAAGTTCAACCAGTGGCTTTTCCGCTGGCTACACCCCGACTTGGGCATAGGTTTGGCCTTACGTTGGTCGCACAACCACCGCTTGAAAAAACTCAAGAACGAGGTGGAGCGCGGCTATTACGACAACGTCCCTGAAACTCGCCTTTACCAATATGCCCAAGAGCAGGCTGCACTCGACCCCAGCATCGATTTCTTTGTCTTCGGACATCAACATAAGCCCATGCAATACAAGTCTGGCGACCATGCCTTGACCACCGTCGTGGGCAACTGGATTTATGATTTCACTTATGCCGTGTTTGACGGAGAACGCGTGGAATTGAAATATTTTGAGAAGCAAGACAACAACTAAAAACATACCCTATGCAAATCACAAAGAATTACATTGAAGCCAACAAAGAACGTTTCCTTGAGGAGCTCTTTGGCTTGATTAGAATCCCATCTATCAGTTCGGAATCGGCTCACAAGCCGGATATGATCCGCTGCGCCGAATACTGGCGCGATGCCATCCTAGCCGCTGGTGCCGACAAGGCCGAGGTGATGCCCACCGAGGGTAACCCCATCGTCTACGGCGAGAAGATCATCGATCCGAAACTGCCCACCGTGCTTGTTTACGGCCACTACGACGTAATGCCCGTCGACCCCATCGACCTGTGGCACACCGACCCATTTGAGCCCGTCATCAAGGATGGCAAGATCTGGGCTCGTGGCGCCGACGACGACAAAGGCCAGTCGTTCATGCACGCCAAAGCTTTTGAGACCATGGTGAAGACCAACACCCTCCCCTGCAACGTGAAGTTCATGCTCGAAGGCGAAGAGGAAATCGGCTCAGGCAGTCTCTCGAAGTGGGTCGTGGATTACAAAGACCTCGTCAAGGCTGACGTCATCCTCGTGTCCGACACCTC
>DBXU01000128.1:12750-14642 GCA_002310075.1 Bacteroidales bacterium UBA1204
GATGTGCCGAGCATCACCACGGGTTTGCGTGGCCTCGCCTACTGGGAGATCGAAGTCACCGGCCCCAACGCCGACCTGCATTCAGGCCTCTTTGGTGGCAGCGTGGCCAACCCACTCAACACCTTATGCGAGATGATTGCGAAGTGCATGGACGAGAACAACCACATCACTATCCCGCACTTCTATGACGACGTCATCGAATGCTCTGCCCGTGAGCGCGAGTTGCTAAACATGGCCCCTTACAACGAGGAAAACTACAAGAACAGCCTCGGCGTGAAAGCCCTGCGCGGCGAAGAAGGCTATACCAAGATTGAACGCGTCGGCATTCGTCCCACCTTCGACCTCTGCGGTATGTGGGGGGGCTACACGGGCGAAGGCGCCAAGACCGTGCTGCCTTCGAAGGCTTACGCCAAACTCTCCTGCCGCCTCGTGCCCAACCAAAACAACGAGAAGATTGCCGTGTTGGTGAAGGACTATCTGGAGAAGAACGCTCCCGACTATGTCACCGTGAAGGTCACGCCATTGCATGGCGGACAAGCCTACGGCTGCCCTGTCGACCTGCCGGCCTACAAGGCTGCCGAAGCCGCCTACATGGACACCTACGGCAAGCTGCCCATCCCGATGCGCTCGGGCGGCTCGATTCCGATTATCGCCAGATTCGAGGAAGTGTTGGGCATCAAGTCCATCCTGATGGGCTTCGGCCTTGGCGAAGACGCCATACACTCACCCAACGAGAACTACCGCCTCGACCACTTCTACAAAGGCATCGAGACCATCATCGCCTTCTATCAGCATTTTGCCAAGGGTGGCGAGATTGCATAAGCGTTTGCAACACAACAAAAATAAAAAAGGAAGAGTCGCTTGACTCTTCCTTTTTTGCATCATGCCGCTCGGCTGATGTCAATCAATAACATGCTGATAGGAAGTTCCTTCCTTGAAGTTCTTGATACCGTCTTTCAGGAAGTTGACGAAAGCATCCTTGTCGAGGTCGTAAGCGCGAGGCTTCATCAGCAGGTTGCCGTTGTGGTCCATCAAGCAGTAGTAAGGTTGGGCATTGGTGCCGAACTTAGAGATTTGGAAGTCGGCGTATTTGCGGCCGATGGTCTTCTTCTCCTTGCCATCATATGAGGAAGTGTACCACTCTTCTTCGGGCAAGTTTGTCTTATCGTCGACATACAAGGCGCAGAGAACGAAATCGTGGCGCAGCATGTCCTTTACGCGCGGGTCGCTCCAAACGTTGGCTTCCATCTCACGACAGTTGACACAGCCGTGGCCGGTGAAGTCGACAAAAATGGGACGGTTGAGTGCCTTTGCGGCAGCAAGGGCTTGGTCGTAATCGAAATAACCCTTCAGATTATGCGGCAGATGGAACAAGTCGGCGTATTTGGGCTCTTCGTCAAACTCGCCCACGGCCACCGCCTCTCCTTGTGGTGCCACCGCCATATTGGCGAACTTGGCATCCACATAGTCGATGACCTTCTCGCTGTTCTCCTCGATAATGCGGTTGAGATCGAAGTCGAGGGTCTGCTTTGGCGGAAGATAACCTGAGAGAGCCTTCAAAGGAGCGCCCCACATGCCTGGGATCATATACACCACAAAGACAAGGTCGATGATGATCAGGACAAGGCGGAACACGCCCAGTTCCTTGACCTCTTTCTCGCCTTTGAAACGAATCTTGCCCATGAGATAAAGACCGAGCAAGGCGAAGCACACAATCCAGATGCCGAGATAGACCTCACGGTCGAGCAAGTGCCAGTGGTAGGTCTGGTCGGCCACACTGAGGAACTTGAAGCCCAAGGCGACTTCGATGAAACCTAACACAACCTTCACAGAAGTGAGCCAGCCAC
Source organism: Bacteroidales bacterium UBA1204 (assembly GCA_002310075.1). The sequence continues at coordinate 14,598 of DBXU01000128.1, forward strand.
CGCTCTTGGGCAGACGCTGCAGCAGGTTCGGGAAGAAGGCGAACA
>DBXU01000178.1:0-1436 GCA_002310075.1 Bacteroidales bacterium UBA1204
CCGTTCTGCACGCCAGGCAGCAGTTGTATGGCCTTGAGCACGTCGGCCTCGCCGAAGAGGGTAGGGATGCTCTTGATCTGCTGCACGGGCAGCTCCACCACACTCATCTGTGGGCTGCGGGCGCTCACCGTGGCGCGGGTGCTTTCCACCACCACCTCGTCCAAGGTTGTGTTGGTCTCAAGGGTGAAGTTGAGGCTAATGTTTTCGTTCAGGTCGAAGGCCTTGTTTTGCTGCGTGTAGCCCACATACGATATTTGCAGGTCTACCTGGCCTTGGTCCAAAGTCAAGGTATAGAAGCCATAGCTGTTGGTGGCACAGCCCTTTCCTGAGTTTTTGTCTAAAATGGTTGCCCCGATGAGGGTCTCCTTGCTGGCGGCGTCCATCACATAGCCGCTGATAGTACGCTTTTGGGCAAAAGTTGGCATACATGCCAATAAAAAGCCGATGGCAATCAACCATCGGCTCAATGAGTGTTGTTTCATTCCAATTGTGTTATGATGGTTAGTTCAACCCTTTTAACGCAAAGGGTTTCTAATTATTGCATAATCCAATCCGCGGCCGTTTCGATCACGTTGTCGATGCCTTGGGCAGTGGCGGCGGGGTCGAGGATGACGCGCACATCGGGCGGAACACCGTTCTCGTAGTTTTGTCCGTCGACGGCGATGGTGCGGCTTGTGCTGAAACGATAGGTCCAGCCGTTGGGCAGCATGCCGCCGTTGGGCAAGCCCATGCCACCACCGGTGTAGTCGCCAAAGAGCTTCACGTTGTCGTAGCCTTGGGTGCAGACCGAGAAGAACGAAGTGGCGCTATACGAACCACGGTCGATAAGCACGGCGACAGGCTTGATGTAAGGATTATTACCAAGCAGACTGCTGTCGGCGGCATACACCGTCACAGGATCTCCGAAATCATTATGGCCAGCGCCNNTTTTTCACCTGAGTGGTGTAGAGCGGCTGCTTGTGGTTATCGAAGATGCTGAGAAGCTGTTGCACATTGGCAATGGAGCCACCACCATTCTGACGCAAGTCGATGATGAGGCCCTTGCAATCCTTGTATTGATTGAGCACATACTTCAGGTCATAATCGCTGATATCATTCGAGAACGAGGTATAACGCAGATAAGCCACTTGGCCATCGCGAATGCTATTGTGGGCAAAGCTCCCCGTGGTGTGATAATTGACGGTCAAATAGTTAAGCAATACAACGTCGGGGTCGATGTTCTTTTCGGCATACATCTTATAATACACCGAATCGTTGCGCGACACATCGAAGCTTGAGAACAAGTTGGTGTGACCGTCGCGAAGCGTGTTGAGCATGTCGGCGCAAACTTTGAACAGCTCTTCATCGCTCATGTCGTCGTTCACCATAGGGCGATACACTTCGCGCACCGAGTCCCAATTGATGTTTTTCACATCGAAGAAGGTGTATTTCTGGTC
>DBXU01000178.1:1500-2507 GCA_002310075.1 Bacteroidales bacterium UBA1204
GAAGCGAAGGCGAGTGCCACAAGGCACAATAAAAGGGTATGTATCTTTTTCATGGCTTTCATCAGTTGACTTTGAACATAAAGTTGAGGTTAAAGGAATGGAGGGCGGTGTCGTAGCGGTAGGTTCCCTTCTTGCCCGTGGTGATGTAGTCCCAGCGGTAGCAGAAACCGACGCGGTTGCCGTTGAGCAAATTGAGGTAGAGTCCCAACTCGGTGTCGGCACCAGGGAAGAATTTGCCAAACGACTCTTCGTCGCCAAACAAGGCATCAGTGACTCCTGTGTTAATGGTCGGGTTGCCAATATAAGAGTAGCTTGGGCGCATAGCCATACCATGCAAGGGAAGGTTCAACTTGAAATAGGTGGTCATCCAAGGATGGTTTTGGGCTTTGTTGAAAGCGAAATCGTATTGCACCATGCCCGTTGCACCGATGTTGCCAAACAAAGAGACGCAAGTGGAGGCATTCTGCAATTCTGGGAGAGCCTTGATGTCAAGCATACCTTGCAAGGTGCCACCAACCCACAAACGCAAACGGTTGTTGTAGGCCTCGTGGACCCTGTAGAGAACCTCGGTGGAAAGGTTAAGGTCGATCACGGAACCAGCAGGTTCAGTGGTCGCATTTTGAAACAAATGGAAAGCGGGACGCACATGGTAACGGCCCCATTCAATCGTGACGCCAGCACCAGCATTCATGCCGTAGCCAAAATAGCTGAAGGGAACAGTACCATTGTCGTAGCAATTCGCGACATTCAGGCCTGACGACAAGTCCAACCAAACGGGGACACGGGTTTGGTTAGGATAATAAACGAGTGGTTTCACTTCGTTGGATTTCTCAGCAACAGCGTAGCTTTGTGCCCACGTGTTTACCGATAGCAGCATTGCAACTGCCAACAATAACGAAATTTTAATGGGTTTTTGTAACATACGGATAAAGTTTGTTGAAAATCGTTGCAAAAATACGGCTTTTTATCATTTCTCAACAATTATCCGTATTTTTGCACCCGTTTTT
>DBXU01000185.1 GCA_002310075.1 Bacteroidales bacterium UBA1204
CGGAACATCGCGTTGAGCCTTTCCAGACATTTCGAAGTCTTGGCAAAGACGGCAATGCCGCTGACCGGCCGGTCCAAGCGATGCGGCACGCCCATAAAGACATGTCCAGGCTTTCCATCGCGTTGTGCGACGAATGCCTTCAGTGTTTCACTCAGCGGCTCGTCTCCCGTCTTGTCTCCCTGAACGATCTCCCCCACCCGCTTGTTCAGAATCAGCAGATGATTATCTTCGTATAAAATGCGGCTTGCCAGGTCGGCGAAAGCCTGCTCACCTAATTCTCGATAAACCATGGTGCAAAAATACGAAAAATACTGTACGGCCGTCCATTTTTCGCTGCAATGTACGCAGTTGGTTTTCAGACGTTTATAAAAAGTGATCCCCCTCAAAACGAGGGGGATCACTTTACATAATCCGCTGACTGTCAGATGCGTCCGTTGCAGCGGATATTTTTCGTGTCTTTGCCGTATGACAAAGATCCAGTTCATTTGTTTGGAAATTATCTGCCGCAGCCCGATTGCTGAGTCGATGTTCTGTTATTTGGCCGCAGAGGTCAGCCGGTCCGATGCATTAGAAGTGGCTTCGGCTGTTGAGTCCTGCTGAAAGTGCTGCGGCATGATTCTTAGCCGGTTTCATAGTCTGAGCAGTTTGGCGACTTCTTTTTGAGTTGCGCCGGTTTCTCTCATCAGCATTTGCCCAAGGCGCCGCCGGTCGGCCTCGGGCAGGTTCAGGACGCGGTCCATCGTTTCGTACCCTTTGGCAAAACACAGTTCCCGGATCATTTTTTTGTAGCACCGATAGTCTTTGCAGAAGGTGTCTTCTGTGAGGTCATACTCGCTGCCGGTGTTGGCATTCAGCGCAATCACCATCTTTCCGTATGATTCGTAGTAGGCCGTCGTGGCAGTATAGTCGATACAATTATATTTCCGTATCACATAGTCAGTAAACTGTTGGAGTTCCCGAGAAGAAAGATTCTTTGTAACCCTCTCGATTTCGGTATAATTTAGCCAACGATTCTCCTTTCTGCAGGCCTTGATGGTATAGAGTGCTTTCCGGAGCTCCCATCTGGCCTTGTCGATGCGGAGTTTTTCCGAGAACGGAGACTTTATTTTGGCATAGGCCAGAAAGTTCCAACGGTCTTCTTCTGCCAATCTTGCAAGGCGTCCTTCAACGGGATTGTTGTAGACATAGGCGATGGCCGACCGGATTTTTTTGTGTTCCATTTTCGGCGCACATCCGAAAGGCGTGTTGAATAAAGGACCGGACAGACGATAATTGCGATTCCACAACCGGGTGAATGTTTTTGTGTACTCCCGGATGAAGGCCCGAAAGTTATCTGGATCTCGGACGTACACGAGAAGATGAATATGGTCAGGCATCTGGCTGATTCCCAAGATCTGAATGTCGTATTTGAGGGCGAATACGGAAATGACAGAAAAAAGAATCAGGTAGTCTTTGACGGAATAGAAAATGAGATATCCATTCCGGGTGTTCTGATAGACGTGGTGGACGGCGTTCGCCCTGACAATCGGTTGATTCCTTCCCTTCATATCGTTCGCTGCTTATTGGTTTGTCAAGGCTGCGTCTTGCAGCCGCTGTATGACAAAGATCGCAATGGTTTTTCAAAATAGCAAATAATCTTCCGCCCTTCTTCGCTGGCCCTTCTGATCTTGCGCTGCAATGTACACATCAGTAAATCAGCGATTTGTGCAAGTTGATCCCCTCAAAAAACGAGGGGGGCGTTTTTTATAATCGCCTGACAGTCAATTGCGTCCGTTGCAGCGGAAAAATGCATCGATTTGGCATTTTTTTATATAACTTTGCTCAGATTTTTTGAGCAGAAATGAACGAAGCCAAAAAGAAAAGAATATACCTATGTCTGGCCCACATGTCGGGCAAAGAACAGGAGTTTATTCAAGAAGCTATCGATACCAACTGGGTCGCTCCTCTCGGCCCGAATGTTAACGGATTTGAGAAAGATCTTGAAGCTTTTGTGGGGCAGAATAAACGGGTAGTCGCTCTATCCACGGGAACTTCTGCAGTGCATCTTGCCCTGGTTGCCTGTGGGGTGGGGCCGGGCGATGAAGTGCTGACCCAAAGCTTTTCTTTCTGTGCTTCTGCCCATCCGATTACCTATTTGGGCGCCACGCCGGTCTTTGTAGATTCCGAGGCCGATACCTGGAATATGGATCCAGCGTTATTGGAAGCGGCCATCGAGGATCGCATCTCAAAAACGGGGAAGAAGCCCAAGGCGATTGTACCGGTTGCTTTGTTCGGAATGCCCTATCAGATTGACAAAATCATGGCGATAGCCAATCGATATGGGATACCGGTGATTGAGGATGCCGCCGAGGGACTTGGGAGTCGTTGGAACGGCCGTGCTATGGGTACTTTCGGGCGTTATGGAGTGCTGAGTTTCAACGGTAACAAGATGATTACCACCAGTGGTGGCGGTGCTTTGGTGTGTCCCGACGATGAGTCGTGGAACCGCATCATGTGGTACGCCACACAGGCGCGCGAGTCGTTCCCCTACTACCAGCATGAGGCCATAGGCTACAACTACCGCATGTCGAACATCTGTGCTGGCATCGGTCGCGGACAGATGACCGTCCTCAACGACCATATCTGCCACCACAAACATGTGCAGAAGATGTATGAGGAGCTGCTGGCTGGTGTGCCGGGCATACATGTCCACTCGCAGCCTTGTTCAGGGGAGAAGTACGACAGTAACTATTGGTTATGCACCATCACCCTCGACCCGAGCCTACGTGTCAAAGGACAAGAAAACGCCTATCAGACCGTGATACAAGGTGCGGTGGGTGGCGCGGCAGGCGTGGTGCATGCCACCGAAAGCGCCCACACCGACTGCGAGCCCAACGTCAACGTGGAGGCCTTGCGCGTCATCCTCGACCAGGCGGGCATCGAGGCACGGCCCTTGTGGAAACCTATGCACAAACAGCCTGTCTATAAGGACGCTCCCGCCTACGTCAACGGCGTCAGCGAAAGCCTCTTCAAGATGGGGATGTGCCTCCCTAGCGGACCATGCGTCAGCGACGAGGACGTACGTTATATCGTGGAAAACATCAAAGCGGCAATCATTTAAAACGAATTGTTTATGGAAAAGAGAATAGGTACTGCCATCATCTATGTGGAAAACAGGGAAGCTGCCCCGCAATTGAACGAAGTGCTCTCGCGTCATGCGGAGATCATCATCTGCAGGCAGGGCTTCCCGAGAAAACACGAAGGCATCATCTCGGTGATCTTTGAAGGCACCACCGATGAAATCGGATCGCTAACAGGGCAGCTGGGTCGCATCGAAGGCATCGAGGTGAAGTCGGTGCTGCTGAAGACAAGAGTTATTGAAAACTGAAACTAATAATAGTTCTATGAGACATTCATTTTTAAACCGATGGTTTGTCGTCATTGGTTTTTTGTTGGTTTGCATTCCAGCGCTTGCGCAAAAGCGCACCATCAGTGGTTATGTGATGGATGCTGCCAGCAAAGAAACGCTTATTGGAGCGACCATTTTTGACAAGAATTCAGGAAAGGGGTGTGCCACCAACAATTATGGCTTTTATACCCTTACTTTGGATCAAGGTCAGGTGGACCTGCAAGTGTCCTATGTGGGCTATACGCAACAGAACCACACCTTCGACCTGAAAGAAAACACAAACCTCAACTTTACTCTTACCACCAACATCGAACTCGGAGAGGTGGTGGTGGAGGCCACCCGTGCCACGGTGAGTGCCCGCAGCCCGCAGATGAGCGTGGTGGAGTTGCCGGTGCAACAGATCAAGAGCATCCCGACTTTGTTTGGCGAAGCCGACGTGTTGAAAGCCATACAGCTGCTACCTGGCGTGCAAAACGGCTCGGAAGGCTCGGCAGGTATGTATGTGCGTGGTGGCGGTCCCGACGAGAACCTGCTGCTTCTCGACGGCGTGCCCGTCTATAACGTCAACCACATGATGGGCTTCTTCTCCGTCTTCAATCCCGACGCCTTGAAAAATGTCACTTTGTATAAAGGCAGTTTCCCTGCGCATTTCGGCGGTCGCCTGTCGTCGGTGGTCGACATCCGCATGAAGGAAGGCGATATGCAAAACTACCATGGCAACGTCAGCGTAGGCTTAATCTCATCGAAACTGAATGTGGAAGGTCCTATCGTGAAGGACAAGTTGTCGTTCAATCTTTCCTTCCGTCGTACCTACAGCGACTTGCTGATGAAGCCCGCCCTATGGATTGCCAGGACTCAAATCGAGGACGTCGACAAGCTGAAAGCAGGTTACTACTTTTACGACCTCAACACAAAATTCAACTGGAAGATTTCTGACAAGGACCGCCTTTACTTGAGTTTCTACTCTGGCGATGATGCCATTTATCTAGGCGTGAAAAACAAAGACTACTCCTATGACAATTCCCAATACAAAGAACAGGTCGGAATGGATTGGAAATGGGGCAACAAGGTGGCAGCATTGCGATGGAACCATGTGATGTCGCAGCAGCTCTTCATGGATGCCTCGGTCAACTACACGCAATACCGCCACGACCTCGGCATGAGCATTGAGGAATCAGAAACCTATCTAAGTCAGCCTCCTGTCACCATAAAGGACGAGTTTGCCATGGCCTATAAGTCGGGCATCAACGACGTGACGGCCAAGGTCGACTTCGACTATACGCCGCTGCCGAACCATGAGATACGCTTCGGTGGCAACTATATCTTCCACCAGTTCCGCCCGGAGGTGCAGTCAATGAAGATCATTGCTGGCGAGGACTTCGATATCGACACCACAGCGGGATCGCCCAAGGTGTTTGCCCATGAAACAGCACTTTATGTGGAGGACAACATGACCTTTGGCGACATCTTCCGCGTTAACGCAGGCGTGCATTACTCCACCTTCACCGTTGAGGGCAAGACCTACCAAAGCGTGCAACCCCGTCTCAGCACCAGCGTGATGCTGGCCTCCAACCTCTCGCTCAAGGCGGGTTATGCCTACATGACGCAATATGTGCACTTGCTTTCCAACAGCAGCGTCAGCTTGCCTACCGACCTATGGGTTCCTGTTACGTCCAACATCGTCCCAATGAACGCCCACCAGGTGTCGTTGGGTGCCTTTTATGAGATGCCGCGTTTGTTCGATATCTCCATCGAAGGTTACTACAAAACCATGGACAACCTGCTGGAGTATAAGGACGGAGCCTCATTCTTCGGCTCTTCGGAGCGTTGGGACGAAAAAGTCTGTATGGGCAAAGGCTGGTCGTATGGCGTGGAGTTTCTGGTGCAACGCAGTTTCGGCAAGACCACGGGCTGGGTCGGCTACACTTGGTCGCATGCCAAGAGGCTCTTCGACCGCGAAGGTATGGTCATCAACCAAGGCAAGGTGTTTCCTGCCAAATACGACCGCCGTCATGACCTCAGCATCACGGTGCAACACAAGTTCAGCGACCGTTTCGACCTGAGCGGCACTTGGGTCTTCAGCAGTGGCAACTGCGGCACGCTTGGTACCCAGATTTACGAAGGCTTCCCCGATGAGTGGGGTAACGCTTCTACCATCAATGCATTGGAACGCAACAACTTCCGCTTGGGTAACTACCACCGCTTGGATGTGGGCATGAACTTCCACAAGCAGAAGAAACATGGTCTCCGCACTTGGAACCTCAGTGTTTATAATGCTTATAATCACAACAACCCATTTATCGTTTACACCAGATATAATTGGGATGAAGCCACGCAACAAGAAAAGAAAGCGTTGATGCAGGCCAGCCTGTTCCCGATTATTCCTTCAGTGAGTTATAGCTTTAAATTCTAAAACATTATGAAACAACACATCCGAAACATAATAAGCCACACTATAAACCGTCATTGCGGGCTTGACCCTCAATCTCCCACAGCGAAGGCTTCCTCTTCTCGTTTAGGAGATGGCGGATCGCTGTCCGCCATGACGACAAAGGCATTAGCAATGATAATAATAGCCACTTTGATGGCCTCCTGCGAGAAGGAAATCGAATTCAACGGTGATCAGACCGACTCCAAATTGGTCATCAACAGCTTGGTGGAGCCAGGAAAACCTGTTTCGGCCAACATCAGCAAGAGCGTTTTCTTCTTGGACAACAACGGAAACACCACTGCTCCCGATGATTTGGTGGCCTCTCTTTCTGTGAACGGAAACCTCATAGGTGAGATGATACGGCAAATTGATACGGTTTGGAATGGCTGGTACGACTACGATGATCAAGGAAACATGTATCAGAATTACCGGATCGTCACCACTTATAGCAATGATTATTGTCCGGCAGTAGGCGATGTGGTCAAAATCACAGCTTCAGCGAATGGTTTTGATGATGTGGAGGGTGAAACCAGTTCGCTGCCTGGTGCTTTGTCTTGCGCGGTCACGAATAGCAAAGTGTCCAACTGGGATTCCCATTATGAGCCTAACTATTATACTGAGATAGAAGATGATAGCGTGTTCTATGCTGGTTTTGTCATAGAGTTAACCATCGAAATCACTGACGCCAACCCAGGACAGACCGATTACTATAGACTCCGTGTCGACGAAGGAAGCAAGTATGATGACGAGGTGAATTACTTGTCATATTTTGCGGAGTATAACGATCCTGTGTTCGGCTCACTTGTCGCCGAAAACGATTATTTCGACATCAACGACCTGGACATGGCCCCCGAAGGCGTGTTTACGGATATGCTCTTCGATGGCAGGTCCTATCAAATCAAGGTTCCCATCAGTGTCTCATTGAGGAGGGATGATGAATACGATCCCGACTTTTTCCGCTTCGGCATTGCCTTGGAACACATGGGTAAGGAATACTACTATTACCTTAACACCTGCAAACAAATCGATGAAGTCTTACAATTTTTCATGGAGCCAGTCCAGACCTATTCCAACGTAAAAGGAGGCTATGGCCTTGTAAGTGGCCTTTCCACAGACTCTTTATGGTTCCCTGTTCCTTTTGAGCCTTGAAAAAAATCGGATTTTGTGCTTGTTTTTTTCGATTCTTTGGTACATTTGCAGTCTAAGAGAACTAAATATTATTCTTAAAACACATTAATATGGATTTAACAAACATCTTAGGTGCTTTGACAGGCAATGATGCTGTCGGCGCCATCGCAGAAAACCTGAACATTGACTCGAAGCAAGTGTCTTCGGTAATCACAAATGCACTGCCCTCATTGTTGGGTGCCATGCAGAAGAATGCTTCCACTCCTGGCGGTGCCGAAGCTTTGGCTAAGGCTCTCGGTGACCATGCCGGTAGCGCAGGTAACCTTATCAGCAACTTGAAGATCTCTGACCTGACAGACGGTAACAAGATTTTGGGTCATATCTTTGGTGGCGACCTTAACAATGTGTTGGGTGGCATTTCGAAGAAGAGCGGTGTGGCTTCCGGTCTGGTTGGCAAGATTTTGGCTTCCATCGCCCCGAGCCTCTTGGCTCTTCTTGGCAAGGGTCAACAGGGCAGTGGTACGAGTGCAGCTAACTTAGCTGGCATGCTTGGCACCATCCTTGGCGCTACGCAAGGCAACAGCAACAGCGGCCTTGGCGGTCTTGGCGGTCTGCTCGGCGGCCTTGGCAAGATCTTTGGCGGTAAGTAAAGTCTTGTGTTATTTGATAAAAAAAGGCGGGGTGACCCGCCTTTTTTTATTCCACAATGGTCATCTCATCGATAAGGTGCCCGGCACCGGCAAACTTGTCGATGATGAAGAGCACGTATCGGATGTCGACGCTGATGTTGCGGCAGATGTCGGGGTCGTAGATGAGGTCGCTCATCGTGCCTTCCCAGCAGCGGTCGAAGTTGA
>DBXU01000170.1:0-455 GCA_002310075.1 Bacteroidales bacterium UBA1204
TATTAAAACATTTGGCCATGTAAAACGCTGCTACTATCTTTGTAGTACTAAAGCAATAGTAAATCGCCTATTAATTCTTAATAATCTATGAAAGATGAAATGAAAAATCGGTCGCTTACCAAGGCAGAACAAAACCTGATGACCATCTTGTGGGACAAAGGGCAAGCGACGGTAAACGAACTCATCGAGGCTTTGCCCCAACCGAAACCGGCCTACACCACCGTGCTTACCGTGATGCAAGTCTTGACAAAGAAAAACGTACTGACCTTCGAAAAGCAAGGCAAGGCCAACGTCTATATCCCGAAACTTTCGCGCGAAGAGTATCTCTCCAACTACATTAACGAAACGCGCGACGGATTGTTCAATGGCTCTGCCAAGTCATTCTTATCCTTCTTTGCCAAGCATGAGAAAATCAGCAAGAAAGAACTGGAAGAGATACTGAAAGAAATGGCAGA
>DBXU01000170.1:527-2025 GCA_002310075.1 Bacteroidales bacterium UBA1204
ATTATTTGACTATATTTTTCAGAGATTGGGAAGCAGATTTCGGTTTTGGCCGATGGCGCAATGTGACATTGTGCCTGAGGACAAAGGCAAAAGATGCGACCAAGAATGAAAAAAATAGTTCTTGAACAGACCTACATAATGTTATAAAACAATTTTGAACAACTACTTATTTTTACACATCTTATAATTTAATATCCTATGACAGAAACTTTAATTATCCTTGGCAAACTTCTCGCCTCATCAGCATTGTTGTTGGCCTTCTATTGGTGCGTTCTGCGCAATCATGCCTCCTACAATCTGACGCGACTCTATTTATTGTTACTCCCCCTTGCCAGCTTGCTGATGAGCGGAGTAAACATCCCTGTCTATCAAGCAGAATCTTCTATCGTTCAGCACGTTGCGCCCGCCATTGCACAGTCCTTCGAGGCGGCAACCACTACGACCGAGGCAACCCCGACCATAGAAGCGGCTCAAGTTCCAGCAATCAATACGTCGGCGTCCGCACCTTCGCACAGAGCGAACACAAAAGTCACCCTTACAACCGCCGACTACCATCGACTGCTCCTGTTCCTTTGGGCCGCCGTGTCCGTAACACTCTTGTTCATAGCGACAGGAAACCTTATCTCCTTGCACATCAAGAGCCGCCGCATGGTCACGCAAATCACCCCCGAGGGTTATGCACTTGTCCAATCGGCCGAAGTCTCCTCCCCTTGCTCGTTCATTCGCACCATCTTCATGCCGACGGATATTGCTGAAAATGAGGCCAATGTCATCATCCGACACGAGAAAGCACACATCCGCCACAAACACTACATCGACGTCTGGGTAATGGAAATAATGGCCCGCCTTCTGTGGTTCAATCCGTTCCTGTGGATGGCCCGAAAAGAACTCCGCAACGTTCACGAGTTTCAAGCCGACCACGACGTGCTCGAGAGTGGAGCCGATGTCTATTTCTACCAGACGCTGCTATTGAATCAAGTAATGGAGGGAGCAACCATTTATGCAAATGGCTTTAATCACTCCTTCATCCGTCGCCGTTTTGTCGAGATGAAACATTCCACCGCCGGCACGCTGGGCAAAGTCGGCAAGCTCGGCCTTGTGGCTTGGATGGCAGCACTTTTCTGCATCTTCACCTTCTCCGAGTGCGACACTTCGGCCAACGGGAAAATGACCACAGACGAACTAAAAAAAGCATTGGTCAGCTCCGAACTGGACGAACCGCAGATGTTCGTGCTGGACGGTTATGTGGACGAATCGATTACCGATTCGTGCTACAACATCTACTTAGCCGACGACTTTCTGCACATACAGGGCGACACACCAGTGGCTTGCGTTCCCGTCATCAACAAGCGCTTCACCTACAGCATTCCGCTCAAGCGCATGACGTTAGGTCGCGTGCGTTGCATTTTCCCAGGCGGTGAACTTTGTTCGGCATGGATCGACCTTTTCTTCGTGCCTGGAGATACATTAAACTTCACTGTCCACAATGGTTATTATG
>DBXU01000170.1:2065-2667 GCA_002310075.1 Bacteroidales bacterium UBA1204
AAAACAAATTGGCAAACACCTCACATGCTACAGATAGAGGGCAAGCACTGGGAGCGGGTCGAGTGCCGACGCGACCCGTCAGGACGTTATGTCAAGGATGTCATCTTCGGGACCAACGAGACGATGGTGCGCGTGGCAACCGACAAATACTTGACTGACACTTATTTACCCAACAATATCTACCTTACCGATGCCGCTGGCAACATCTATCCCTTCGAGCGCGGAGATGAGAACGGCTTCATGGATAAAGATCGTCGCGTGTTCGGTGCATGCTTCACTTTCAAGGCACTGCCCGACACCGTCACAACATTCAATCTGCACATCCCAAGCACCCATCCCATGACGGGCGACAAGGTGGACTACGTCATCCGCAACATCCGCGAAGTTGTATCCAAATCCTCAGACAACAAGGTGTATCAAGGGAACGCCAATCCCCCGTCGCTTCTGTATGTTGACCTCGGCCTCAGCGTCTTGTGGGCAACAATGAACATTGGCGCCAACAAACCAGAGGAATATGGTGACTACTTTGCCTGGGGCGAAACCAAACCCAAGGACACTTATTCCATCACCAACTATAAGCATGCCAATCCTGCCGACTCGAC
>DBXU01000153.1:0-2670 GCA_002310075.1 Bacteroidales bacterium UBA1204
TGGTAACGCTCCATGAACTCCGTCTGCCGGTCTTTCGGGAAGACCTTTCCCGGCTTGATGACACTGACCATGCCCAAGCCTATGCTCACCGCAAGGATGGTAGTACAGACATAAATCAAAATGGTTTTCAAGCCGATGCGCGACAGGTTGCGAATGTCCTTTAAGTTGACGACACCCAAGATAAGCGACACTAAGACCAAGGGTACGGCAATCAGCTTGAGCAGGCTCATAAAGATAGTGCCCCAAGGCTCCACCCAGTCGTGCACAAAGCCTTCCCAATGCAAGGCCAGGGCCAGAAAGCCGAAGCCCAGACCCAAGCCCATGCCCAGAAGAATTTTGGCATAGAGCGGCACGCGTTTTCTATGTGCCTCTCCCCTATTCAATCAAATTGATTTTTTGTGTGGCCACGCTGTCTTCGGTCACAATGCGGACGACATAAATGCCTTTGGGATAGCCTTCCAGGTTCAGTTCTACCTTGTTCGAATTGGTCTTTCTGTCCTCCAGCATTTCACCCTTGATGCCCAGCAGCGTCACCTGTTGGATGTCGCTTTGCGCCTCGATGACGACCTTGTCCTTTGCCGGGTTGGGATAGACATTGAGTTTCAAAGCGGCCAACTCGTTCACATTCACATCGGTGGTGTCGGTCGGGACGACCTTCACATCGTCGACAAACCAGTCGAAGGCCAGCCACTCACCAAAAGTATTGTAGCCTCTGAATCCGATCTTGATGTTGCGTCCAATATACTCATCCAAGTTGATGGAAATCGGCTCGTCATAAGCGTTGATTTGTCCGTAAGGCATGTCGGCGGCATCCCATTTGTCGTCCCAAGTTCCGTCGTAGGTGTCGTACACCCTGACCACAAAACGGTCGTAGCCATCGGTGCCGTACTGCGCCCAAGTCCAGAACTGCAAAACGGTGGGTCTCGTGATGGTCAAAACGGGCGTAATCAAAGTCTGGTCTTGCGCCGATGGACTCTCACTGCTATCCCACTCCAACACGGCGTGTTTGTTGCCGCGATGGGGATTCACGATGAAGTCTTCTTCATAGTAGTCCGTATAATACACCGTACCTTGGACGGTCCAATCCCACCACGTCGGGTTGCCGTCGGTGGTCCAGCCTTCGGGCATGGTGAACATGCTACTGCATTCCTCGAAGGTCTCAAAGAGCAAAGGACGTTGGTAGTCCCAACGAATCGGGATCTCCTCCGATGTTGCGCTGTTGCCCAATACATCAACGAGTTGCACGGTCAAAGTGCCATGGGTGTGATTGCCGTTAGCAGGAATGGTGGCCATGTAGTCGTAGTTGCCTTTGCCCGTCATGGTGAAGGTCAGGTCGTGGGTGACACCCCAAATCTCATATGTGGCAGCCAAGGTGGCAGGCATGGTTGATGCATCATGGACGCGGAGCGTCAGGTTCATCTCAGTGTCGGCGTATGTCTGGTTGCCAGCAACAGACACCACAGTAGGAGCCTCATGGTCTTCCGAAGAACTATTGATGAAGATGTCGTCGAGATACAGATTCCAGCCGTAGTCGCTGACACCCTCGAAGATAATGAAACCATAGTTGTCGGGGCAATCGAAAGTGAAGGCATATTCGTACCAGTCGTCCACATCGGCGACAACGGGATCTTTATAGGTGCAACGGTGGATGGTGCCAAGCAGCTGTCCGCCTTCCGAACGCGGCACAGCGTTATAATACACATTGATACGGTCGTCCTTGTTGATGTTCGGGTTGCTGTTGCGGAACATCCAGAAGCTGACGATATTGTCGTGTTCGTTCAAATCCAACTTGGGCGAGACCAGTTCAGCCGAGCCTCCCGAAGGATTGGTGTAAGTGTAGAATCGCGCCATATATTGGCTACCCTCATGTGGCGTCGCACTTGGCGTGGAGCCTTCCGAAATGCGGTCGAAAGCATAGTTGCCGTTGGTGATGTTGTTTTGCCAGCCGAAAGGCACAAAGTCGTTCTCGAAACCTTCCTCAAGCGGGTAGTCGGCGTAAGGTGCCAAAGCTGTGATGGCAAAGTCAGCGCTTTGTGTAGGAGCGGAATGGCTGGATACGACATCGAAAGTGGCATGGACAACTTCGTTGTTGTTCAAATTCATCGGCAAGGTCGTCTTGGCAACTAATTCCACCGAGCTGTTGTAGGAAACGTTGACTTGGTTTACCTGTGTGCCGTTCTGATAGAATTCAATCGGCAAGTTGCCCGTGCTGTTGAGCTGATATGTATCCGACTGTTCACCAGTGTTATTCAAGCGAAAACGCAAATAGACAGGCTCGCCGAAATAGACGGAAGTGTCGGCAGTGAGTGGCTCCACGTTGAAGTTGTATTGCGCGGTCTGCTCGATGATGATATCATCAATGGACAAATACCATGGCCCATTGTCGGCCACGCTGTGGAAACCTACATAGTAAGCGCCCGAACTCGTTGCCTGAAACACCCCCGAGGTCTGTTCAAAGTCTTCATTGGCGACCACCATCATCGGCACAGCCGTTTCCGTCATTGCCGAAGGATTAGCGGATGCACCGGCTTTCACTTCCAAATTGAAGTGGTCGACATGCCAAGTGGCGTACCAGAACGAAACGCGGTAATAATTCCCTGCCGTCACGTCGATTTCCTTGTAAATCCACACGTCGGTGTTATAGGTGGCATACATGTACCAGTCGCCAGT
>DBXU01000153.1:2769-3053 GCA_002310075.1 Bacteroidales bacterium UBA1204
AAAGTCTCGTTGACAAGCACTTGGGCAAAGGCGCTTCCCGCAAGAAGCCACATCGCAACAAAAGCGTACAGTTTTTTCATATTGGTTCCTTTTAATTTGCTACAAAAATAGGGATTGTTTCAATACAAAGTGTGTTAAACAAACGAAAAAGCAGGCCCCTGAGCCTGTCGAAGGGCCGTCTTAAACAAGTTTTATTTCCTCGCCACCACCAAGAAATGCGGGCTCATGCCCATCATCTCGGGTTCCGATTCAGTGATACGGACAATGTCAAGGAGGCGTTCGCG
>DBXU01000060.1:0-1795 GCA_002310075.1 Bacteroidales bacterium UBA1204
TACATCTTCGTGTAGACCGTCAGCGTGCTACGACCCACCGAGATGACCTTGCTCTCGAACGTGACAATGTCGCCAGCAAAGATCGGGAACTTGAAATCGATGCCGTGGAGCACAAGTAGGACCGTATCCTTAGTGTCAACATACTGCGCTACAGCGAAATAAGAACTCTCCAAGAACCACTCCGAGCAACGACCAGCGAAGAAGGTCTGGTGGTGGTTGAGGTCGGCGAGTTTGATCAGTCTTTGGGAATAGGTTGCTTTCATATCTTATCTTAAATTTTAATTTTCAGTCCATCATAGGCGAGCATCATGTCTTCGGGCAGTTCGCGGTTGACTTCGGCGGCGAGGCCCATGCTGTGGCTGCAATGCGTAAACCAAGTCTTCTTCGCCCCTACCCTTTTTGATATTTCAATCGCCTCGTCCAAGGTGAGATGCGAATAATGCTTTTTCTTTTGCAAGGCCTCAATAATCAGATATTCAACGCCTTGTAGTTTTGCAATGGCTTCTTCGGAAATCTCACTCAGGTCGGTGACGTAGGCGAATTTCCCAATGCGGAAGGCATAGCAAGTCAACGTGTAATGTTTAAGTTTTATCGGGATAAAATGCAAGTCGCCGAGGTCGAAAGGCGTCTCATCGAGGCGGCGGATGTCGTATGTCGGAGCCCCTGGATAGGGATGCTCATCGAAAGCGTAGGAATACTCACGTTTGATTTCAGGCAATGCCGTATCTGCCACATAGAGCACCATAGGCTTTTGCTGCTTGAAAATGTAAGGGCGCAAGTCATCAAGGCCGCCGATATGGTCCTTATGTTCGTGTGAGATCAGCACCGCATCCAGCTTGGTGACATTCTCGCGCAGCATCTGCTGGCGGAAGTCGGGACCGGCATCCACCGCCACCGTCACCGCCTCGGTCTGAATCAAAATGGAAGTGCGAAGCCGTCTGTCACGTGGATCCTTGGATCGACACACAGGGCAAGTGCATCCAATGACGGGCACACCTTGCGAGGTTCCACTACCTAAAACAGTGATAATCATTGCTATCAAATCAAATTAAAAATGTCAAACCCATAGGTTAAATCTACGGAAAACCAAAACGCAAAAATAATGTTTTTCGAAGAAAAAAGACACGCTATTTCGCAAAATAAACTACTTTTGCGCCATGAATGTATTCTCAAAACTAAGAAACAGGTCGTTAAACCGTGCCCTTGACCAGTTTCTCGCCGAAAAGCAGGCATCTAAAATGCCTAATATTCAGCGGATTAATTCGCTTTTAATTATTCTAGACGAAAGCGACAAAAGCATCGTCAAGAGCATCGAAAACAGCGCAAAAGGCTTGTTTAATACAAACCGTTGCGGTTTCGTGATTCTCTGCAACGAGATGTCGGACAACATCCTGCAGAGCGACCTTTACAACGAGATCACACCCAAGGACTTCGGTTTCATGAGTGTGTTGAAGCCCGAAAAGCACGAGTATCTCCGCAAGCTTCCTTCGAGCAACATGATCGTCAACATGGCTGCCAAAAACACGGGCATCAGCGACTACATCTGCTCCCTTCCCAAGTCCGATTTCAGGGTCAGCTTCCAGCAAAGCGACTATGTGAAGATCTACGACCTGGTGATCGAAAACCCGAGAGCCACCGACCCAGTTTCGAACATTCATGTGCTCTACAACTATTTGAAAGCCCTCATAGGCACGCAACCAACACAAAACCCATACTAAATGAAAAACAATCCATTTAGAGGCACTGGCATTGCCTTGATTACCCCATTTACGGCAGACCATTCCGTTGACACCGA
>DBXU01000060.1:1838-14750 GCA_002310075.1 Bacteroidales bacterium UBA1204
GGCACCACCTCTGAAGCCCCCACCCTCACCGCAGAAGAGAAAAAACTGGTTATCAGCACCATATTAAAGGCCAACAACGGCCGTCTCCCCGCCTTGCTCGGCATGGGTGGCAACAACACACAAGCCGTCATCGAAGCCATCAAAGCGCAAGACTTTACGGGCATCCAAGGCATCTTGAGCGTTGTACCTTTCTATAACAAGCCCAACCAGCGTGGCATGAAAGCCCACTTCGGGGCCATCGCCGACGCCAGCCCCGTGCCCGTCGTTGTCTACAACGTTCCTGGACGCGTTGGCGTCAACCTGCAAGCAGCCACTTGCGTGGAGCTGGCCAAGCACCCCAATATCATCGCCGTCAAGGAAGCCTCTGGCAACCTTCAGCAGATCATGGAGATCCTGCGCGACAAGCCCGCCGACTTCGACGTGCTTTCGGGCGACGACGGCATCACCCAACCCTTGATGGCCTTGGGGGCTACAGGCGTCATCTCAGTGGCTGCCAACGCCTACACGAGCCCATTCAGCCGCATGATGCATGCCATGAAAGAGGGGCGTACCGATGAAGCTTTGCGCTTGCATTACGCCATGCTGCGCATGAACCAACTCATCTTCGCCGACGGCAATCCGGCCGGCATCAAATGCCTGATGAGCCATACGGGACTCTGCCAAAACGTGCTACGTCTTCCCTTGGTGAGCGCCAACGAAAAGGTGGAGGCCGACATTATCGAAGAATGGAAAGAATTAAAGAACAAATAAAAAAAATGAAAGTTTTACGTCATTTTATCCTCATTTTGGCCATTGTGATCAGTGGCAACATTTTTGCTCAGAAGAGCCAACAAGAGCTACAACAACTCATGCAGCAACGCAATGAGTACTATTTCACTTTTAACCTGAACGGCAACGTCGATCTGAATGCCATTGCCCATACCATCTCTGTGGATCGCATCGACGGCACTATGGTTACCGCCTATGCCAACAGCAAGGAATTCGCCCGTTTCCAAAAGCTTGGATACGAAATCACACTGCAGACGCCTCCTTCGCTGCGCGAGGAAGTCGCCATGTGGGACGGCAGCAACCGCGCCGAATACGACTGGGACAGCTATCCCACCTATAGTGCCTACGAGGATATGATGTTTGCCTTCCAGACCAACCATCCCGACAAGTGCGAAATCATCACCCTTGGCACCTTGCCCAGCGGCCGCAAGATTATGGTGGCCCACCTCAACAACGGTACAAGCGAAGACAAGCCCAAATTCCTTTACACCTCCACCATCCATGGCGACGAGACCACAGGATGGATCCTCATGCTCCGTCTCATCGACTACCTGTTGGAGAACCCTGATGAGCCTGAGGTGCAGAACGTGATGGACAACATCGACCTTTACATTGCGCCTAACACCAACCCCGACGGCACCTACCATGCCGGCAACAACAACGTGAACGGCGCCACCCGCTACAACGCCAATGGCGTCGACATGAACCGCAACTACCCCGACCCCAACAGTGGTCCTCACCCCGATGGAGAGGAATACCAACAAGAGACCCAGTGGTTCATGCAATTTGCCCAAGACAATGCCTTTGTGATGGGTGCCAACTACCATGGCGGCGCCGAGGTGATGAACTATCCTTGGGACAACACCTATACCCTCCATGCCGATGATGCTTGGTACCAGCTTATCTGCCATGAATATGCCGACCTCACCCACCAGGTGAACCCCAACTATATGACAGACTACAACAACGGCATCACCAATGGCGCACAATGGTATATGATTGGCGGCGGTCGCCAGGACTACATGAATGGCTACGCCCAGTGTCGTGAGGTAACCATCGAATGCTCCAATACGAAGCTGCCCAATGGCAACCAGCTGCCCAACTTCTGGAACATCAACAAGAACTCCATCTTCGCCTTCATGAACCAATGTCTTTATGGCATCCATGGCACCGTAACCGATGCTGCCAACAACCAGCCGCTCAACGCCACCATCACCATCGCAGACCACGACAACGCGTTTTCCATCGTTGAAAGCCATCTGCCGGCGGGCGACTACCATCGTCCCATCAAAGGCGGCACCTACGACGTGACCTTCGCCTGCAACGGCTATTATCCTCAGACACACACCATCACCGTCGCTGACGGTGAAACCGTCACCTTCGATGTGCAACTCGAAGCTGGCGAGGGCCTGATCCCAGACTTCAGCGCCAATTTGACCAGCGTATCGCTCGGTGGCAGCGCCAACTTCACCGACAACACCTGGGGTGCCAACCTTGTCAGCTGGGAATGGTCCTTCGAAGGCGGCGAGCCAGCCATTTCGAACGAGCAGAACCCCATGGGCATTACTTATAACCAAATCGGCACCTACGACGTCACGCTGACCGTCACCAACGCTGAAGGACAGACCGAGAGCATCACCAAGCACGACTACATCACCGTAAGCGAAGCTTACAACATGTTCAACGGCACCATCACCACCTGCAATGCCCTATTCTATGACGACGGCGGCCCACAAGGCAACTACAGCGACCGTAAGGATTACACCATGACCTTCATGCCGGCAACGCCTGACGCCATGATTGAAGCCATCTTCACCGAATTCAGCACAGAGGGCGGCTGGGACTACATGTACGTCTACGACGGCACCAGCACCTCCGACACGCAGATTGGACGTTATTCGGGCAACAGCTCACCTGGCACCATCACCGCCACCAACGCCCAAGGCGCGCTGACCTTCCATTTCATCTCCGACCAAAACACCAACGCCTCCGGTTGGGTGGCCACGATACATTGCACTGGCACATTCGAGCCCATGATCATTGGTGTTACCGCCAACCCTGAAACCGTCAATGAAGGCGAAAGCAGCCAACTCGAAGCCATCGTGATGGGTGGCGCGGGCAACTATACCTACCATTGGGAGCCCGTCGAAACCCTTGACGATCCATCCATTTGCTGCCCCATTGCCACTCCCGTCGACTCTGAGACCATCTACAAAGTGGAAGTGACCGATGCAGTTGGCAATACAGTTTCGGGCGAAGTGACCGTCACCATTAGGAACTGGTCGGTGCAAGAAAACGACCAGGAAGCCCATGTCTACCCCAACCCCAGTAACGGTGATTTCACCATCAACGTCATGGGACAATACAACTTCACGATGATCAACAGCCTTGGACAAGTCGTCCTTTCGGACGTTTGCGAAGGCAAGACTCTGGTCAACACCCAAAGTTTACGCCAAGGCGTATATTTCCTCTACATCAAGGGTGAACAAGGCACCTTTGTTGAAAAAATCGTCATAAATAAATAAGGCGCTAATCCATCGGGGACATGAGGCAACCCAAGCCCATGTCCCCTTTTTTGTCTCAAAACAACAACTACATAAAGCGATAATTATGAAAAGGTTACACTTTTCGCTTTTGATATTGGTGCTGATAACATGCAAGATGGCAAGGCCTCAAAGCAGCCCGCAAGACTTGCAACAGCTCATGCGAAACCGTGAAGAATACTACTTCACCCTGACGTTACAGCGACCCGAAGAAGTCCAAACCATCAGCGACATTTGTTCCGTGGCTGGCACAGAGGGTGTAACCGTTGTTTGCTTTGCCAACCCAACCGAATTCGAGCATATACTTGCGCTTGGTTATCAACCACAATTGCAGATGCCCCCGTCGCTTCTCGAGAAGCCTGCCATGTGGGATGGCAGCCACCGTGAAGCCTACGACTGGGACGCCTACCCGACCTACGAAGCCTATGAAAACATGATGCAGTCGTTTGCCGTCGAGCATCCCGAACGCTGTTCCTATTTCGAACTCGGCACCTTGGACAGTGGTAGAAAGCTCATGTTTTGCCGCATCAACAACGGGCATCCCGAAGGTAAGCCCAGGTTACTATACACCTCCACCATGCATGGCAACGAGACCACAGGCTTCATGCTGATGCTTCGCCTTATCGACGAACTATGCAACAGCAGCGATGCCCGCATAGTCAACCTTGTCAACAACCTAGACATCTTCATCTGTCCCAACACCAACCCCGACGGCACCTATTACGCCGGCAACCACACCGTGGAAGGCTCGCGGCGCGGCAACGCCAACAACGTAGACCTCAACCGCAATTATCGCGACTTCGACAAAGGCCCGCACCCCGATGGCGAGTGGTGTTATCAAGACGAAACACGTTGGCTAATGGACTTAGCACAGGATTACAAGTTCACCATGGCCGCCAATTTCCACACTGGTTCAGAGGTGGTTAACTATCCTTGGGACACGCATCCTTCGCTCCATGCCGACGATGCCTGGTGGAAGCTGGTCTGCCACGAATATGCCGACCAATGCCACGAGTTGAATCCCGATTACATGAACATGCCACATCAATATGCAGAAAACGGCATTATCAACGGTTACTTGTGGTACACCATCTCAGGCAGTCGCCAGGACTACATGAACTACTACGCCCAATGCCGTGAGGTGACGGTTGAGACCTCCAACGCCTATGTCCCCAACGCCACGACGATGCCCATGTATTGGAGTTACAACCACAACAGCCTTTTGAGTTACATGGAGCAATGCCTCAATGGCATCCATGGCATCGTCACCGATGCTGTGACAGGAGAGCCTATCGAAGCCACTATCAGCATAGAAGTGCATGACCACCACGGTTCTGAAGTCAGTTCGCATCTGCCAGCAGGCGACTATCATCGTCCCATCAAAGGAGGCACTTATCGTGTCACCTACTCCGCATATGGCTACGAACCACAAACCATTACAATAAACATAAGCGACCATGAAGCCGTCACGCAAGATGTGCAACTGACGCCTGTGCCAGAAACGACTTTGATGGCCGACTTTGAGGCCGAGTTGGAACTCGTCACGGTAGGCACTCCGATACAATTCAGAGACCACAGCGAAGGACTACGTATCGTCAGCTGGTTGTGGGAATTTGAAAACGGAACACCTGCCACTTCTACAGAACGCAACCCCATAGTAACCTATGAAACGCCTGGACTGTTTGGGGTCACGCTGACAGTCACCGATGCCAATGGGCAAAGCCACACCCATACCCAAAGCGAGTTCATCGACGTCTATCATCCCATTCCTATCCATAATGGTGACATAACACTCAACGATTGCAAAGGCTTGTTTCTCCCTTCTGGCGGTGACTGCGGGCACTATAATGACAATGAGAATTACAAAATGACCGTCAGACCTGGATCAAACGGCAAAATGATCAGCGTTAAATTCTTGGCTTTCAATACTCAGCCCACAACCGATATGCTCAGCATTTATGACGGCACCACAAGCAGCGCCCCGCTGATTGGCACCTATTCCGGAAACCAAGCCCCTGATAGCATCGTTGCAACCAATCCCGATGGGGCTTTGACCTTCGCCTTCGTTTCCGATGGCCATTTCAGCTATTTCGGCTGGGTAGCCTCGTTGGCCTGTATCGGCGATGCTTCGGTTGGGGAAAGCAACGGAAGGCACATTCTTGTCTACCCCAACCCATGCAAAAGCAGCGTTACCATCGAGTCAAAAGGCAACATGAGCTATGAACTGTTCAACAGCTTGGGGCAAGCCATCCTCGCAAACACTACAAAAGACAAGGCCCAAATCAGCACCGTCGGCATGAAACCTGGTCTTTACTTCTTAAGAATCAACAGCGAATGCGGAATGCAAGTCGAAAAACTCATTATTGAAAAATAATAGAGAAAAACCCTCGTTTATAACACAAAATTGAGTAATTTTGCAGCTCGATGAAAAATAGACTTTTGATATTATCATTATTGGGTCTCATAACCTTCACTTCATGCGACAATTTCAACCGTCTGGTGAAAAGCACCGACAATGAGATGAAATACGAAGTGGCCATGGACTATTATGACAGGCAGGATTACAACCACGCCCTGCAATTGTTCGACCTCCTTCAGGCCTCGTTCCGCAACACGCCCAAAGGAGAGCAGATCACCTATCGGACGGCCATGTGCTATTACCTTCAGGACGATTATGACATCGCCTCCTATTACTTCAACAAGTTCGTGCAGACCTATCCATTTTCAGCCAAAGCTGAAAACGCCGCTTTTTTGAGCGCCTACTGCAATTACCTTAACTCACCGCAGCTCGAGCTCGACCAAACCAATACTTACGATGCCATCAAACAGCTGAACAGCTTCATCGAAAAGTATCCCCAAAGCGACAGCTTGAACCGCGCCAAGGAGTTGCTTGGCAACCTGAACGACAAGCTCGAGGAGAAAGATTACCACATCTGCCGTCTCTTTTATCGCATGGAGAACTACAACGCTGCCATCACCTCGTTCGAGAACCTGCTCAAGAAATATCCCAACACCAAGCATCGCGAAGAGATCCTCTACGACTTGGCAAAGACATATTACGACTATGCCGAAAACAGCATCGCCTCAAAACAACGTGAACGTTATGAGTCGTGCATCGAGCATTGCAACACTTTAACCTACTTATACCCTGAAAGCAAGTTCATCAGCAGCACGCAAAGCATTTCAGAGAAAGCAAGAAAGAAATTAGAAAACATCAAATAACAATGGATTTCAAGAAGATTAAAACCGAAACAACCGTGGTCACTCGTCAGAAGGACCAGTTTTACAAAGGCACAGGCAACATCTATGAAACAGTGGCTATCCTGTCAATCAGAGCCAATCAAATTGCCAGCATGATGAAGGAAGAACTCAATGAAAAAATCGAGTCCTTTGCCTCCACCACCAACGACAGCCTCGAGGAAGTGTTCGAAAACAGGGAACAGATCGAAATCGCCAAGTTCTACGAGCGTCTCCCGAAACCTACCTTGATTGCCATCCACGAATTCCTGCACGACCAGATTTATTTCCGCAATCCTGCCAAAGAAGAACAAGACGCATTCTGAACCTAACAAGCCATGAAAAGGATCAACATCTTTCTCCTCGGACTCTGCTGCCTCATCGGCTTGAAGGCCTCCTGGGCCCAAGAGCTGAAGTGTGATGTCCGTGTCAACGCCAACCAAGTGGCAGGTACCGACAAGACCGTCTACGACAACCTGCAGACCGCCTTGTATGAGTTCCTCAACAACACCAAGTTCACCGACATCAACTTCAAGCAAAACGAGAAGATCGAATGTTCCATCCTGCTCAACATCAAGGAAAGGACAGGGACGGAGAATTTCGCTGCCGACATCAACATAGCCTTGCGCCGACCTGTCTACAAGTCGAGCTACAACACTCCTTTGTTTAACTACATTGACACCAAATTCAACTTCGAGTACATGGATGGGCAGCCTCTCGACTTCAACACCAACAGCTTCATCTCCGAGTTGACTGGGACCATCGGATACTATGTGTATCTCATGCTGGGTCTCGATTTCGACTCCTTCTCACTCAACGGTGGCACCGCTTTCTTCGAGACGGCGCAAAACATTGCCATGATGGCACCTCAAAACAGCGCCAACCAAGCAGGATGGAGCACCACGGGACGTCAAAACCGATATGCCTTGATCAACGACATCAACAACCAAAGCTACGCCCCCTTAAGGCAGTTCCTCTACGAATACCACCGCATGGGACTCGACATCATGTCGGAGAATCCGGCACAAGGCCGCGAAGCCATCATGAACGCACTCACAATGTTGGAAAGCGTTTACCAACGCAATTCCATGTGCTACTTCCTGCAGCTTATCATCGAAAGCAAACGTGATGAGATCATACAAGTCTTCTCGCAAGGCGAAATGAAAGTCAGAAACGTTGCCTGCAACATTATGAAGACCATCGACCCGTCGCAGTCTTCAAGATACGAAACCATGCTGCAGAACAATGGCTTTTAATCGATGCCATGCTTAAGCAACTGCAAATCAGCAACTACGCCCTCATCGACGAAATCGAAATCCGTTTCGAATCAGGTTTTAATGTAATCACTGGCGAAACCGGCGCCGGTAAATCCATATTGCTTGGCGCTTTAGGATTTGCCTTAGGCGACCGCGCCGATACCAACGTATTGTACGACAAGGACAAGAAATGCGTGGTGGAAGCCCATTTTGCGCTTGACGAAACACTGAGGCCCTTGTTTGAAGACAACGACCTCGACTTCGAGACCGACTGCATCTTCCGCCGCGAACTCAACCCACAAAAGAAAAGCCGCGCTTTCATCAACGACACGCCCGTCGCCCTTCAGACGATGAAAGAAATCGGCAGTCAATTGGTCGACATCCACTCCCAACATGATGCCCTCCTACTCACCGACGCCAACTTCCAACTCGGGCTATTGGATGATATTGCCAAAAACGCTGAGACGCTGGACGAGTACCAAAAAGAATTCAGCCGCTATAACACTTTCAAGCAAAAACATAATGTGTTGAAAGAAACGGCAACTAAAAATACAGCTGAAAACGACTACCTGAAATTCCAGCTTGAGGAATTAAACAAAGCCGACCTGAAAGAAGGCGAATACGCCGACCTCGAACAAACCCTGCAGGTGATGGAAAACGCTGAAGAGATCAAGAGCCTTTTGGTGACTGCCAATGGGCTGATGGAAGACTCCGAAAGCGCCATTCTAGGACAAGTCAACACGTTGGCTTCCACCCTTTCAAGGTTGAAAGGCATGCTCCCCGATTTGGAAGGCTTGGACGAACGCGTCGAAAGCTTGAAGGTAGAGTTGAAAGACATCGCCTACGACCTGCGTCGCAAGGAAGACGACACCCAATTCGACGAAGGGCAACTACAAAGCCTCCAAGAGCGTTACGACCTGATCAACCGCCTGATGATGAAGCACCATGTCAACGACTACGACGCTCTGACAGGTTTGAGAGACAGCCTTAGAGAAAAAGTAAACGCCTTTGAGAATATCGATGA
Organism: Bacteroidales bacterium UBA1204; assembly: GCA_002310075.1. The sequence goes on from DBXU01000060.1 coordinate 10,667, forward strand.
AGCCATCGAACAAGCTGAAAAAGCCTTAAAAGAAAGCGAAAAACAGCTCTCAAATCTGGCCAAGACCTTACATGACAAGCGATGCCAAGCCGCCGTAGCCTTCAGCGATAAAGTCACGACACTGGTACGGCAGCTGGCCATGCCATTTGCTGTGTTTCAGGTGATGGTGGAAAAACAAGACGGTTTTAGCAGCAAAGGCGCCGATGCCATTCGTTTCCTCTTTTCCGCCAACAAAGGCATTGCCCCTGACGATATACGCCGTGTAGCCTCCGGCGGTGAGCTTTCGCGGTTGATGCTTTCCATCAAGAGTGCCGTTTCCGACTACAACTACATCCCCACCCTCATCTTCGATGAAATCGACACGGGCGTTTCGGGCGAAGTGGCAGCAAGAATCGGCGCCATCATGCAGCAAATGGGGCATTCGTTGCAGCTTATCTCCATCACCCACCTACCCCAAGTGGCCAGCCAAGCCGAGCATCATTACTTCATCTACAAAGACAGCGAAGGCGAACGCGCCCAATCGCACATTCGCCTGCTTAACCAGGATGAACGGCTCCAAGAAATTGCCAAGATGCTCAGCAACGACAAGATAACACCAGAAGCATTACGTGCTGCCGAGGTGTTAATAAGATGATAAAGCTTATAAATCCGTGTTTTTCACCAAGACGAAAGCGTCCCTATCGCTTTCCTTGGGCACATAGCCCTGGTCATATACAAAATGGTAGACAGCGCCTGCCTTGGTCGTATAGGTACTCGTGAAATACTTGAAGTCAAAACCTTTCTCCATCAGCTGCTGGCGATTGGCAAAGCCCTTCCCGTTGGGATTCAGTTCCATCAATATGTTATGGTTGCGTGCCAAGACGCCGTTGATCTTCCTGACCACATTGATTTGCTTGTGGGTCTTCTCGTAGTTGTAACTGTTGCGGCATGAGTCGCAGCAGAACTTTTTGTCGACACGTCCGATGAGCGGTTCACCGCAATAGAGGCATTTTCTTTCTTCCATAGTTATTCAGTTGTTTAGTTGAAGCAGGTTACTGAGCTATTTGGTAAATACATACCTTAATATATTTGCACCCATTTTCAGGGCTTTCTCTCGGGTCTCTTGCGAGTCGTGATGCACACGCTGATCTTCCCAGCCATCGCCAAGGTCACATTCATAGGTGAAAATGCAAACGATTCTACCTTCGTAAATCAAGGCAAAGAGTTGTGGAGGCTTATTGTCATGTTCATGGATCTTCGGCAGCCCATTCGGAAAAACATAAGGTTTCTTGAAGATCTCATGTGAGTATGGCAACTCCACAAAATCCAACTCTGGGAACACCTTCTTCATCTGAGGCTCGATGTATTGTCGGATACCATAATTGTCATCAATGTGAAGAAACCCACCTGCCAACATGTAATTGCGCAGGTTTTGCGCTTCAGCGGCATCGAAGACCACGTTGCCATGACCCGTCATGTAGACATAGGGATAGTTGAACAAGTCGGGAGACGATGGTTCTACCGTCGGCACATTCGGGTTGATGTCAGTGCCGATTTCTTGGTTGCAGAAACGCACCAAATTAGGCAAGGAAGTAGGGTTGCCATACCAGTCGCCTCCCCCACGGTACTTCAACAAAGCGATGTTGAGTTGCTGCGCTGAGGCAAAGAAAGAGAGTGACAACAATATGACAATCAACAGTTTCTTCATTTCATCTGATTGATAAGTTGGATGGTATGGCATGCCACGATGGCCGCTGTCTCGGTACGCAGACGTGCCTCGCCCAAGCTGCATGGTACGAAGCCATTCTCCCTGGCCAAGGCCACTTCCTCAGCGCTGAAGTCACCCTCAGGGCCGATGAGCACCAAAACATTTTCACCCTTTTTGTAAAGGTCGCAGAGGCAATCTTTCACGTCGTCGTCAATCCAAGCGATGAACTTCTGCCCTTCAAAGGGTTGTTTCACCAGTTTGTCGAAAGCGACCAAATCCTCCACTTTGGGCAGGCGCGACTTGATGCTTTGTTTCATGGCCGCCACCATAACCTTTTGGAAACGCTCCACGTTGGCGGCACGACGTTCGGAATGGTAGGAGGTGAACAATCTCACCTTGTTAATGCCGATTTCTGTGGCTTTCTCCAAAAACCACTCCGTACGCTCATTGAGCTTGGTCGGTGCAATGGCGATTTCGAGGTTGAAGCCCCAGTGGTCATACCCCTTGCGCTGGTTCGTCAGGTTGACGGTGGCCCGCTTGGGCAGGGCCTCCACCAACTCGGCGTCAAAGAGAAAACCTTCCCCGTTGGTGACGCAGAAACGCTCGCCTTCGGTCATGCGCAACACCTTGACGCAGTGCTTCGACTCGTCCTCGGGCAAGGTCGTCAGGCCTTCTTGAGCATTTGGTATGTAAAAGACGTTCATTATTACATTCTATTCGGCATTCCGATACCCAGCAACTCAGACGCATTGCGCAGCAAGGCTGCCACCATGTCGCACACCTGCAGGCGGAACATGCGGCGGTCGGCATCGGGTTCCTTCAGGATGCTGCACTCTTGGTAGAACTGGTTGAATTCCTTGGCCAAATCGAAGATGAAGTTGGCAATCATCGCGGGGCTGCGGTTTTCGGCAGCTTGGTTCAATACCATCGGCCAGCCGTACATCATTACTATAATCTCTTTCTCTTTAGGTTGCAAATCCGTGACCTTCACCTCGCTCTCCAGCTTGATGCCTTGTTCCTCAGCCTTGCGCAGCACTGAGCAGATACGGGCATGGGTGTATTGCACGAACGGACCCGTGTTACCGTTGAAGTCGATGGACTCCTCTGGGTTGAAGAGCATGGTTTTCTTCGGGTCGACCTTGAGGATGAAATACTTCAAGGCACCCAAGCCGATGGTGTGATACAGTTTGTCAGCTTCCTCGGGTGTGAGGTCTTTAGCCTTGCCAAGCTCATCGGAGACGGCTTTTGCCGTGGCCACCATCTCATCCATGAGGTCGTCGGCATCGACAACGGTGCCCTCACGCGATTTCATCTTGCCGTTGGGCAACTCCACCATGCCATAAGAAAGGTGTTCGATATCGTTGCCCCACTCGCGGCCGAGGCGCACCAACACGCGCTTTAGCACGTCGAAGTGGTAGATCTGTTCATTACCCACAACATAAATCAACTTCTCAGGGTCATATTCCTTGACACGCAGTTGGGCGGTGCCAAGGTCCTGGGTCATATAAACCGAGGTGCCATCGCGACGGAGCAGGAGCTTCTCGTCCAAGCCCTCATCGCGGAGGTCGCACCACACGGACTTGTCGTCGCGACGATAAAGGACGCCCTTTTCAAGGCCTTCCTGCACAAGTTCCTTACCCAGCAGATAGGTTTGTGATTCATAGTAAATCTTCTCGAAGGCCACACCCATGCGTTTGTAGGTCACGTCGAAGCCATCGTATACCCATTGGTTCATCGTTTCCCAAAGGTGACGCACCTCGGGGTCGTTAGCTTCCCATTTCACCAGCATCTCGCGGGCTTCCTGCATCAACGTGGATTCGGCTTCGGCCTTGGCTTTGGCTTCTTCCTTGGTTTTCTCATCCAAGGTGTCGTAGTCGGCTGGCAGCAAGGATTTCACTTCTTCCTTGAACTTCTTGTCAAACAGCACATAGAAATCGCCTATGAGATGGTCGCCTTTCTTGCCCGTCGACTCGGGTGTGCAGCCGTTGCCCCACTTCAGCCAAGCCAACATGCTCTTGCAGATGTGGATGCCGCGGTCGTTGACCAAGTTGACACGCACCACTCTCTTGCCGTTGGCCTTCATGATTTCAGAGACACTCCAGCCAAGAAGGTTGTTGCGGATATGGCCCAAGTGCAAGGGCTTGTTTGTGTTAGGTGAGGAATACTCGATGACCACGTTCTTGCCTGAGACGGGTTTGCGACCAAACTCACGGTTCTCGTGGTTGGTCTTAAAGAAATCCATCCAGAACTTGTCGGAAATCAGCAGGTTAAGGAAGCCTTTCACCACATTGAACTTGGCGATCATGTCTGATTCCTTAATCATCTCGGCCCCCATCTCGTTGGCCAGTTGCTCGGGGTTACGCCCTGCCAACTTCACGAAGGGGAACACCACGATGG
>DBXU01000060.1:14765-15013 GCA_002310075.1 Bacteroidales bacterium UBA1204
CAGGCGGTTCCTGTCCGTATAAAGTTTTGAATGACTTTATGAATAATTGTCTTAATACTTCTTCTAACATGACAATGAAATTAATTGTACAAAAATAGTAAAAAACTTGGTCTCGGAATAAAAAAAAGCTATCTTTGCAGTCCGATGAGATACCAAAACAAGCCATCGGAAAAGATTATCTGCACGGAATCAACTGGTTCCATCAAAACGAATTTCCCTATTTCCCATACTGACGGTCACATTGTTGG
>DBXU01000060.1:15062-15454 GCA_002310075.1 Bacteroidales bacterium UBA1204
CGCAGCTTGATTTCCATCAGCGACTATTCGCCTGAAGAGATCTGTCATGTCCTCGACATCGCCGAGGACTTCGAGAAAAACCCGCACCAGAACCTGCTGAACGGTCGCATCATCGCCTCGCTCTTCTTCGAGCCCTCTACCCGTACGCGCCTAAGCTTCGAGACCGCCATCCAACTCCTTGGCGGCAACGTCATCGGCTTTAGCAGCACCGCTGGAACGAGCATCCAAAAAGGAGAATCCCTTGCCGACACCATCACCATGGTGGCCAGTTACGCCGACCTCATCGTCATGCGCAACCCCATCGAAGGCTCGGCCCGCTTTGCCTCCGAAGTGTCGAAGGTGCCGGTCATCAATGCTGGCGACGGTGCCAACCAACACCCCACCCAGTGCAT
>DBXU01000060.1:15494-15649 GCA_002310075.1 Bacteroidales bacterium UBA1204
GAAAACCTTGAAATCACCCTCGTCGGCGACCTGAAATACGGCCGCACCGTACACAGCCTCGTAGAGGCCATGTGCCACTTCAACGCCAAGTTCAACCTCGTCTCGCCCGTCGAGCTGAAGCTGCCGAGCGTGGTGAAGCAACACATCAAGGACCG
>DBXU01000060.1:15690-22057 GCA_002310075.1 Bacteroidales bacterium UBA1204
ACTCCGACATCATCTACATGACCCGTATCCAACGCGAGCGCTTCCCCGACCCCGAGGAATACGAGAAGGTGAAGAACTCCTATGTGCTGCGTAATGCCATGTTGGAGAACTCCAAACCTAACTGCCGTGTGCTGCACCCGCTGCCACGCGTCAACGAGATCCACGTCGACGTCGACGCCAATCCCAAAGCCTATTACTTCCAACAGGCACAAAACGGTGTATACGCCCGTCAAGCTTTAATTGCATCAATCTTAGGACTTAAATAATCTGAACCATGGAAAAGAAAAAAGAACTGACCGTAAGCGCCATTGAGAATGGCACCGTCATCGACCATATCCCCGCCGACAAAGTATTCCAAGTTGTAAAAATCCTTGGCTTGGATAGAGTCAATACTCCTGTGTATTTCGGCATCAACGTAGAAAGCAAGAAATATGGAACCAAAGGTTTCATCAAAGCCTCCAACAAGTACTTTGAGCCCGAAGACGTGAACAAGATCGCATTGGTCGCCCCCACCGCCTCCATCATCGAAATCAAGGACTTTGAAGTTGTCAAGAAACAAACCGTGACCATCCCGGAAAGCATCGAGCACATCGTGAAATGCTTCAACCCCAATTGTGTCACCAACAAGGAGCATGATGTACCGACCAAGTTCACCGTCATCAAAGACGCACAAGGCAACATCAAGCTGCACTGCCATTATTGTGAGAAGAACACCACACAAGACAAACTCGAATTCATCTAATCATGAAGAAGACTGGCCTTATTATCGCTATCATTGTGGGTGTCATCCTGATATGGGGCATCGGCACCTACAATGGTTTCGTGAAGAAACAGGAAGCCATGACCACGGCCTGGGGACAAGTGGAAAACGTCTACCAACGTCGTGCCGACCTCGTGCCTAACCTCGTCGCCTTGGTGAAGAACTATGCCGAATATGAGCAAGGCACCATCCTCGCTGTTACAGAAGCACGTGCCAAAGCCACCAATGCCACTGTCAACACGGAAAACTACAACGAGGAAGATTTCGCCAACTATGCTTCGGCACAAGAAGAATTGGGCAACTCCTTGAACCGGCTGATCGTGACAGTCGAAAACTACCCCGACTTAAAAGCCAACGAAGAGTACCTCGCCTTGCAAGCCCAACTGGCGGGCTGCGAAAACCGCATCCTAACGGAACGCAACCGCTTCAACGAAACCGCCAAAGCCTACAACCAAAGCATCCGCAAGTTTCCAAGCAACTTGATTGCCAGGATGTTCGGCTTTGAGAAACGACCTTATTTTGAGGCTGACGAAGGTGCTGAAAAGGTGCCAGAGACGTTCTAATCAGAACGGTTATAAATGAAATCGACCGACTATAGATTGACTTCGTCGAACGCGAAGCATTTCCCTTGGGAATGACATAGTCGGTCGATTTCTATTTAATATGAGGCGATTAAGCCTGAGCAGTGGGAGCACCCATCGAGAACGGGGCGATGCCGCCACCGTCTTTAATAGGGCCAAACTGCTGCTCGTATTTGGCGATATTCTCTGCCAAAGCCTTATAAAGACGCTTGGCATTTATCGGATTCATAATCACTCTTGAGCGTACCTTTGCTTTGGGGGTTCCAGGCATCATCTGGGCAAAGTCAACGATAAACTCGTTAGGTGAGTGGGTGATGATAGCCAGATTGGTGTATTTGCCTTCAGCCACCTCATCGCTGATCTCGATATTCAATTGGTTTTTCTGATTGTTTTCCATAATGCTTTAGTATTAAAAAGCGGGGACGGCCAAAAGGCTGTCCCCGCTCGATTCAACAATTGTTAGAGAGCGGCCTTTTCTTGCAGCTCTTCGAACTCTTCACGTGAGCCAACGATCAAGTCGTCATACTCACGCAGACCCGTACCGGCAGGGATCTTGTGACCAACGATCACGTTCTCCTTCATGCCGAGCAGGAAGTCAGACTTAGCCGCAATGGCGGCGTTCGTCAACACCTTGGTGGTCTCCTGGAAGGATGCAGCCGAGATGAAGCTGTCGGTAGCNNGTGATACCTTGCAGCACTTGCGTAGCTGTTGCCGGACGAGCCGGACGCACGGTAGGCAATGCCAAGTCCTTACGCTTCAGCGAAGATTCCTCCTCACGCAGCTTCATGGCCGAAACAATCTCACCCTTCTGCAACTTCTCGGAAGCGCCATTGTCTTCAACGAAGAACTTGCCATAGATGTCGTCATTTTCCTCTTGGAAGGCCAGTTTATTGACCAGCTCTCCTTGCAGGAAGCGGGTGTCGCCTGGATCGAGAATCTCGACCTTACGCATCATTTGGCGTACGATGACCTCAAAGTGCTTGTCGTTGATGACCACACCTTGTTGACGGTACACGCTCTGAGCCTCGTTGACGATGTACTCTTGCACCTTCATCGGGCCCATAATTGCCAGAATGGTAGCAGGAGTGATAACGCCTTCCGACAGAGGCTGTCCAGCCTTTACAAAGTCGTTTTCCTGAGCCAGGATCTGCTTCGAAGTGGGGATCAGGTAACGCTTCTCTTCTCCGGTCTTGGCCGTAACCACAACCTCACGATTACCACGCTTCAGTTTCTTCTCAAGATGGACAATACCATCAATTTCTGAAACGATAGCAGGATCGATGGAGTTACGAGCCTCGAACAGTTCTTGTACACGCGGCAGACCGCCAGTGATATCGCCGCCGCCAGAGACGTTACGCGGGATACGCACCAGTTGGTCACCAGCCGTGATGGCATCGCCTTCTTCGACGACAACGTGAGCATCGACAGGAAGGTCGTACGACACCAAAGCCTCGCCTTTATTGTCAACGATTTCGATCAACGGGTTCTTGGCGCCTCTTCTACCTTCGATGATGACGCGCTCATTAAAGCCCGTTTCAGCGATGGTCTCATTACGATAGGTAACGCCTTCTATCACGTTCTGGAAGCGAACCTTACCGCTTTGTTCGGAAATAATGGTAGCATTATAGGGATCCCATTCGCAAATCTTGTCACCCTTCTTCACTTGGTCACCAGACTTGAAGAACAGCTTGGCGCCATAAGGAATATTGGTGGTCATCAAGACGACATCGGTATGGTTGTCATGAAGTTTCAGTTCAGCGGAACGGCCAATGACAATTTGGTATTGATCATTGTCCTTGTTGACTTCAACTGAGCGGAGTTCATCAATTTCCAGATAGCCGTCATACTTGGCTTCGGTGCTGTTGGCAACCAAGCCCTTCGAAGCCTTACCACCTTGGTGGAAGGTACGCAGGGTCAGCTGAGTACCAGGCTCACCGATGGACTGTGCGGCGATGACACCCACAGCCTCACCTTTCTGAACCAGTTTACTCGACGACAGGTTACGTCCGTAGCAGTTGGCGCACACGCCGCGCTTCGACTCACAAGTCAGCACGGAACGGATCTCGACGCTCTCCAAAGGCGATTCGTCGATAGCTTCTGCCAAAGCCTCGTCGATTTCCTGACCGCTGGCAACGATAAGCTCACCAGTTTGAGGATGGAACACATCGTGCAAGGCAACACGGCCGAGGATACGGTCATATAACAAGGAGTGCTTGCCGGGTTCCTTGATTTCCTCACCACGCGAGATGGTCATACCACGGAGCGTGCCGCAGTCCTTCTCGGTGATGATGACATCGTGGGCCACGTCGACAAGACGACGGGTCAGATAACCAGCGTCAGCAGTCTTCAAAGCAGTATCTGCCAAACCCTTACGGGCACCGTGAGTAGAGATGAAGTACTCCAACACGGACAGACCTTCCTGGAAGTTGGAAAGAATCGGGTTCTCGATGATTTCAGAGCCGCCAGAGCCAGCCTTCATAGGCTTGGCCATCAGGCCTCTCATACCGCAAAGCTGTGATACCTGTGCCTCAGAACCACGAGCACCNNGAGTGCAGCATCATGTATACAGGGTTGAAGCCCTGGTCGTCTGACGACAGCACGTTCATCACCTCGCGGGTCAACTTGGCGTTGACGTCCGTCCAAAGGTCGACGATTTGGTTGTAACGTTCGTTAGGACCCATGAAACCCATCTTCTCGAATTCACGGATTTCGGCCGCCTTCGAATTGGCCTCGGTAATCAGGTTGCTCTTCATTTCAGGAACCAGCACATTACCCAAGTTAAAGGACAAACCACCTTTATAAGCTTGGTAATAACCCATGTTCTTGATGTCATCAAGGAACTTGGTGGTCACGGCGGTACCTTCAAGTCTAACCATCTCACCCACGATAGAACGGAGCGACTTCTTGGTCAGCAACTCATTGATGAAACCATAGTCATCCGGCACAACCTGGTTGAAGAGAACACGGCCCACAGTGGTTTCCACTTTCTTGGTCACCAGCTGGCCATTCTCACGCACTTTCACTCGCACATTGATGACGGCGTGCATATCGGCACGACCTTCATTATGGGCGATGATCACCTCTTCTGGCGAATAGAAGGACATGCCCTCACCTTTCACCGGATGGTCAGGCGTGCTCTTACGAGGCTTGGTGATGTAATACAAGCCAAGAACCATGTCCTGAGAAGGCAGGGTGATAGGAGCACCATTGGAGGGGTTCAAGATATTGTGCGAAGCCAGCATCAGGATCTGAGCCTCAAGGACAGCAGCGTTGCCCAACGGTACGTGGACAGCCATCTGGTCACCGTCGAAGTCAGCATTGAATGCCGTACATACGAGCGGGTGCAAACGGATTGCCTTACCTTCGATGAGTTTCGGCTGGAAGGCCTGGATACCCAGACGGTGCAGCGTAGGAGCACGGTTCAGCAGGATGGGGTGACCTTTCAGGATGTTTTCGAGGATGTCCCATACCACAGGATCCTTACGGTCGACAATCTTCTTGGCCGATTTCACGGTCTTGACAATGCCGCGCTCGATAAGCTTACGGATCACAAACGGCTTGAACAACTCAGAAGCCATATCCTTAGGAAGACCGCACTCGTTCATGTTCAAATCAGGACCCACAACGATAACGGAACGACCGGAATAGTCGACACGCTTACCCAACAGGTTCTGACGGAAACGACCTTGCTTACCCTTCAAGCTATCGCTCAACGACTTCAGCGGACGGTTCGAGTCAGTCTTCACCGCACTCGACTTGCGTGAGTTGTCGAACAAGGAGTCGACGGCCTCCTGCAACATACGCTTTTCATTACGCATGATCACATCAGGGGCGTTGATCTCAAGCAAACGCTTCAGACGGTTGTTACGGATGATAACACGACGATAGAGATCGTTCAAGTCGGAGGTGGCGAAACGACCACCATCCAACGGAACCAAAGGACGAAGCTCAGGCGGAATCACGGGGACCACCTTCACAATCATCCACTCGGGACGGTTCTCGATGTGTGTGTTGGCTTCACGGAAGGCCTCAAACACCTGCAAGCGCTTCAGCAAGTCCTGCTTGCGCTGCTGGGCCTTGACCTCGTTGGCCTCGGCACGAAGGCGGTTGGCCTCTTCGTCGATGTTCAGACGTGACAGCAAGTCATAAATGGCCTCTGCACCCATCTTGGCAATGAACTTGTTCGGGTCATCTTCAGGAAGATATTGGTTCTCAACCGGCAGCATCTCCATGAGGTCGAGATACTCTTCCTCACTGAGGAACTCCAGTTTGGTCACCTTACGGCCATCGTTGTCATTGGGAATCTCTTTGCCTTCCAAAGCACCGCCTTGGATCACCACATAACGCTCGTAATAAATGATAGAATCGAGCTTCTTGGTGGGGATACCCAGCAAAGCACCAATCTTGTTGGGCAATGAACGGAAGTACCAGATATGAGCGACGGGAACCACCAATGAAATATGGCCCATACGTTCACGTCTGACTTTCTTCTCGGTCACTTCAACACCGCAATGGTCGCAGATGATGTTCTTATATCTGATGCGCTTGTACTTACCGCAATGGCATTCCCAGTCTTTCACGGGACCGAAAATCCTTTCGCAGAACAAACCGTCACGTTCGGGCTTATAAGTACGATAGTTGATGGTCTCAGGCTTCAAGACCTCTCCATGCGAACGTGCAAGGATTGACTCAGGGGAAGCGAGACTCACCGTTATGCTAGCGAAGTTGCTATTTACTATATTGTTGTTAACCATATTACTACTTTTTTATCCTAGCATTAAACACATCAATTCAAGACTTTACCATCTTTATCTTTGAAGGTAATCTCCAAACCCAATCCACGAAGTTCATGGATAAGCACGTTGAACGACTCAGGAATGCCTGGGACAGGCATGTTGTCGCCCTTGACAATCGACTCGTATGCCTTGGCACGGCCGTTGACGTCATCCGACTTCACGGTAAGAATCTCTTGCAGCACGTTGCTTGCACCGAAGGCTTCCAGTGCCCAGACTTCCATTTCACCGAA
>DBXU01000060.1:22067-26735 GCA_002310075.1 Bacteroidales bacterium UBA1204
ACCGCCCAGAGGCTGTTGCGTAATCAATGAATATGGTCCAATAGAACGAGCGTGCATCTTGTCGTCCACCATATGGTGCAACTTCAGCATGTAGATGTAACCCACCGTTGCAGGCTGGTCAAAAGGCTCACCCGTTTCGCCGTCATACAACTGCATACGGCCGTTGTCAGGCAGACCTGCTTTACGCATGTATTCGTTGATTTCAGTCAAGGTGGCACCATCGAAAATCGGGGTGGCGAACTTCAAGCCGAGTTCATGGCCTGCCCAACCCAGAACGGTTTCATAAATCTGACCCAGGTTCATACGGGAAGGCACACCCAGAGGATTCAAGACGATGTCGACTGGAGTACCATCGGCAAGGAACGGCATGTCTTCGGCACGGACAATCTTGGACACAATACCCTTGTTACCGTGACGACCAGCCATCTTATCACCGATCATCAGCTTACGCTTCTTAGCCACATACACTTTGGCCATCTGGACAATACCATTGGGAAGCTCGTCGCCAACACTGGCCACGTACTTCTCACGGCTGAATTTACCTTCGATTTCCTTATACTTGACCGTATAATTGTCGATGACAGCCCCGACAAGCTTGTTGGTCTTCTCATCCGACGTCCACTTGTTGGGGTTGACTGTCAGATAGTCGATTTCCATCAAAGCCTTTTGCGTAAACTTCACCTTCTTGGCAATGACCAAAGTCTTGAAGTTGTTGTAAACGCCAGCGGAAGTGCAACCGTTGAGGATGGTCAACAGCTTTTCAACCAAGACACCCTTCAAGGCAGCCAACTCCTTGTTGCAAGCAGCATCGATCTTAGCGATGTCTTCTTTGTCCTTAGCTCTGGCCTTACGGTCTTTTTGCAGACGTGAGAACAAACGCTTGCCGATGACAACGCCCTTCATGGAAGGACCAGCCTTAAGAGAAGCGTTCTTTACGTCGCCAGCCTTGTCACCAAAGATGGCACGCAACAGCTTCTCTTCTGGAGTAGGATCGGTCTCTCCCTTAGGCGTGATCTTACCGACCAGGATATCGCCTTCCTTCACTTCGGCACCCACGCGAATCAAACCATGTTCATCCAAGTCCTTGGTGGCCTCAGTGCTCACATTCGGGATATCGTTGGTGAGTTCTTCCAAACCACGTTTCGTGTCACGCACTTCAAGCGTAAACTCTTCGATGTGGATGGAGGTGAACAGGTCTTCCTTGACGATACGCTCCGAAATCACGATGGCATCCTCATAGTTGTAACCTTTCCAAGGCATGAATGCCACTTTCAGGTTGCGACCCAAAGCCAAGTCGCCGTTTTGGGTGCCATAACCTTCCGTCAGAATTTGGCCGAAGGTCACGCGATCGCCCTTACGGACAATAGGCTTGATGTTGATGCTCGTGTTTTGGTTGGTACGGGCATACTTGGTGAGCTCGTACGTCTTGATGTCGTCGTCGAAGCTAACCAGGCGCTCCTTGTCAGAACGGTCGTAACGGATGACGATTTTCTTGGAATCCACGAAAACCACCTCACCTTCACCTTCGGCGATGATAAGAACGCGAGAATCCTTGGCAACAGAGCGTTCAATACCGGTACCGACGATGGGGCTTTCCGGGTTCATCAAAGGAACAGCCTGACGCATCATGTTCGATCCCATCAAAGCACGGTTAGCATCGTCGTGCTCAAGGAACGGAATCAATGATGCGGCGATAGAAGCGATCTGGTTAGGACCGACATCCATCAAGTTAATCTCTTCAGGCGAGACAATAGGATAATCGGCAACAAAACGTGCCTTGATGTCTTTCTCAATAAAGCGGCCATTCTCATCCACCGGAGTGGTTGCTTGAGCGATGACCTTGTCTTCTTCCAACTCAGCGGTAAGATAGACAGGAGGATTCTTGAAGTCGACAACGCCGTCCTTCACTTCACGATAAGGCGTTTCGATGAAACCAAGATCATTAATCTTAGCGAATACGCAGAGTGAAGAGATCAGACCGATGTTAGGACCTTCAGGGGTCTCGATGGTACACAGACGGCCATAGTGCGTGTAGTGAACGTCACGGACTTCGAAGCCGGCACGGTCGCGCGACAGACCGCCAGGACCCAAAGCAGAAATACGACGCTTATGCGTGATTTCCGACAAGGGGTTGGTTTGGTCCATAAACTGCGACAGTTGGTTGGTACCGAAGAATGAATTGATGACCGACGACAAAGTCTTTGCATTAATCAGGTCGATTGGGGTAAAGACTTCATTGTCACGGACATTCATTCTTTCGCGGATGGTACGAGCCATACGAGCGAGGCCGACACCGAATTGGGCTTGAAGTTGTTCGCCCACGGTACGGATACGACGGTTGCTCAAGTGGTCGATATCATCGATTTCGGCCTTGCTGCTCAGCAACTCGACCAAATATTTGATGATGGCGATGATGTCTTCCTTGGTAAGGACTTTAACATCAGCCGGGATGGAAAGGTTGAGCTTACGGTTGATACGGTAACGACCGACCAAGCCCAAATCATATCTCTTATCGGAGAAGAACAGCTTCTCGATAATGCCGCGCGCCGTTTCCTCATCGGGCGGTTCTGCATTACGCAGTTGGCGGTAGATATACTCGACGGCTTCTTTCTCCGAATTACATGTATCTTTTTGAAGGGTGTTGAAAATGACAGAGTAGTCAGAGATTCTGTCGTTCTCATCACGTTCTGCCTCACGATGAAGCAGGATGGTTTTCACACCGCTGTCAACGATTCTTTGGATATGCTCATCTTCCAGCACTACGTCACGGTCGATGACCACCTCATTACGTTCGATGGAAACGCATTCACCAGTATCCTCGTTCACAAAGTCCTCAAAATAGGTGTGAAGCACACGGGCGGCGAGACGGCGACCCAAAACGCGCTTGAGGCCAGCCTTCGACACCTTCACTTCCTCAGCGAGGTTGAAGATATCGAGGATATCCTTATCCGTTTCGTAGCCGATGGCACGCAACAGTGTGGTAATGGGCAATTTCTTCTTACGGTCGATATAAGCATACATGACGTTGTTGATATCCGTCGAGAACTCCATCCAAGAACCCTTGAAAGGAATGATACGGGCGGAATACAAAACAGTGCCGTTAGCATGCTGGCTTTGGCCGAAGAACACACCAGGAGAGCGGTGCAATTGTGAGACCACGACACGTTCGGCGCCGTTGATGACGAAGGTGCCGCGTGGTGTCATGTAAGGAATCATGCCAAGATAGACATCTTGGACCACGGTCTCAAAATCTTCATGTTCCTCATCGTTACACGAAAGTTTCAGTTTCGCCTTCAAAGGAACGCTATAGGTAAGTCCGCGTTCGATGCACTCTTCAATGCTATAGCGGGGGGCATCGATATAATAGTCGAGGAACTCTAATGTAAAATTGCCTCTTGCGTCTGTGATGGGGAAATTCTCAGAAAAAACTTTATACAATCCTTCGTTTTTTCTGTTGTCCGGATTTGTTTCAAGTTGGAAAAAATCGCGGAACGACTGAAGCTGAATATCAAGGAAATCAGGATATTCGAAAGACTTCTTGATAGACGCAAAGCTTATTCTTTCAGTTGTTTTTGTTGCCAAGGTATTAAGTATTTAAGGTAATGAATGAGAAAGACGAAAAAACGTTCGAGGGAATTTTTCGCTAAAAGCGAAAAATCGGCACAAACCTCAGCCCCTAATTCGGGACTGAGGTTGAATGCCGTTAGTGCGGAAATAACTCCTATTATTTCACTTCCACTTCTGCACCGGCTTCTTCAAGTTGAGCCTTCAGTGCATTAGCTTCGTCTTTGCTCACGCCTTCCTTGATAGCCTTAGGAGCTGCGTCAACGAGTTCCTTGGCTTCCTTCAGACCGAGGCTGGTGAGTTCCTTCACCANNAGCTTCTGAGCACCAGCGCTCTTCAGAATGACATCGAAAGAAGTCTTTTCTTCAGCAGCGGCGGCAGCACCACCAGCAGCAGGAGCAGCAACTGCAACAGCAGCAGCAGCGGGTTCAATACCGTATTCTTCTTTCAGAATGTTAGCGAGTTCGTTCACTTCTTTCACGCTAAGATTCACTAATTGTTCAGCAAAAGCTTTAAGATCTGCCATTTTACTTCTATTTTTAATTGTTAATAATTTGCTTTAATGTTGTTTGCGAATGTTTTTACATTCAATGATTATTCTGGTTTTTCAGATAAGGTTTCAAGAATACCGCTCAGCTTGTTGCCACCTGACTGAAGAGCGCTAAGGACATTCTTCATCGGTGATTGCAGCAAGGCGATAACATCGGCGATGAGGTCATTCTTCGACTTGATGTTGCACAAGGCATCAATCATATCGTCTCCAATATAACAGCATTCCTCGATATAGGCGCCTTTCAGAATCGGACGGTCGCTGGTCTTACGGAAATTCTTTATCAGCTTTGCGGGCACGTTGCCGGTCTCGCAAAACATGACAGCAGTAGATCCTTTCAGAACGTCATACAGATTGTCATAATCCTTCTCCATTTGTTGCATGGCTTTGTGGAGAAGAGCGTTCTTGACAACGATCATTTTCACACCACTATTGAAGCATTGCCTTCTCAACTGGCTCGTCTTTTCGGCATTGAGGTCCGAAACATCGGTCAGATAGAAATTGGGGCAAGCCTTCAATTCACTGAGCATGGAGTCGATGAGGACTTGTTTATC